>CAZDOV010000001.1:0-15181 GCA_964507135.1 uncultured Eubacteriales bacterium
GGTTGCCCGCAAACTGATTTCGAGTCAGCCCCGTTATGACCACTTCGATACCGCTCCAATTTACGCATTTGTGACCCTACACGCATATCATTTTACGTCAGTTGCCACGTAAATGTCAACGTTTTAATCATTAAATTTTGCAAACACCTCAATGTTGATGACGATTTCAGCTTGATCGGCATTTTTTGGTGTTGTTATCCGAAACGACCTGGTTTTTATCGATTGAAAAGCCAGGCTTTTTTGCTCACAGCCTCAGCTGTGAGCTATAATTTTTGCGAAAATTATAAAAAATATTCAAAAAACTCTTGACTATATATATATATATATATATAATTGATACATATCGTAACAAACGATAAATTCGCACGCAAAGGATGATGATTTATAGTGGGAAAGTTGAAAAGTTTTAAAGACGGAGTCGGACGCGCGGTTAAAGCGGTCAAAGATGTGCCCGGAAAAGTGATAAATAAGATTACAGGCAACAAAACTGAACCCAAGAACCAGCTAGCCGGGCCAAGAGGTACGGTGGTGTCGCTAGCAAAATCAAAAAACTATATCAAAAAAAACGCTAAATTTAAACTACAAAAAGACCTCTTAAAAATCGTGGACTGCACAGACACTTACGATGCAAAAGTGCTAATTGTTGATTTCGTCACAAAACATTGTGACAAATTGAAGAAAAAAGACTATATTGAAGCATGGACTTTAATATTTATTTTAATAAGTTTCTACTTCCGTGGTGGAACAGCACCTCACCCCACAACACATGTGAAATTCAGCGACCAAAACACAACACTATTGGCCAAAGTAACGACATGGATCAACAACAATATGATTGGAACCCAAAAAGAAGCGTGCACCAAAGCTATGGAAACCGTATTCCCACAAACACGCAAACCAGGCAAAAAAGAATGGACTAAAATGAACTTTCTAATACGGGGAATTGAAGCCGACACACATGAAACTGCGGAACGTAGACAGCGCAAAGAAACGAAGAGGCAAGCCAGATTAGCAGAGCAAGTCATGACAGAAGAACAGGCCGCCAAAAAACGTGACGACTTGATGGAACGTTTTGAAGGCCAATTAGTAAGTTGGTATGCTAGCGAAGGCAGCGTAACTACAGAGCTTCTTTTAGACGCAATGTTCGAAAACTATCCAGACCTCAAACATACTTACCGGTATATAGAAAAACTTGCAAAATCAAAAGACCCTAAATTAGATGACTACAAAGACGACCAAAAATGCGTAAAAGACGAAGTTGGCGCGGACAATTTGAACCTTATAAATAAAAAATTTGGAATAAAGACGGGAGACCAACCTCAATCGCAATCAGCAGAGCAAGCCAAGAAAGAAGCTGAAGAAAAGGCCAGGAAAGAAAAGGAAGAGAAAGCCAGAAAAGAAGCTGAAGAAAAGGCCAGGAAAGAAAAGGAAGAGAAAGCCAGAAAAGAAACTGAAGAAATGGCCAGGTTAAAAGCCGAGAGAGAAGATAATGGAAAAACGCCAAGTATTGAAAACGGTCCGCCACAACAAACATCACACACGCTAAAGACGAAACCGCGCCAGCACCAACTTAAAATCAACCCCGACTTATTAAAAAAACGCCCCTACCCTACGGGTACATCGCAAAACACAACCGATAGCAACATCCAACACCAAACCGTTATTCACTCGCCGAAGGGCCCTGCCACAAAAGCAACCACCTGTTCCAGCATGACACAATCTGATAGAGATTTGCTTATTAAATTTGCAAACCAAGTCGCTGGAATTGAACCTTGTTATGAAAACCCACAAATCGATAACATAATAAAACACTTCAAAGAACTAGGTTGCGAAGAAGCAACTTTATTTGAGCAAACCTTCCAAGAAATTCGCAAAACAAATGGATTAGACTATGCCAATCCACTCGTCAAACTAGCAAAAACTCCGCCTTACAACGGTGATGCGGGAGTCTTAGATGCTTTGAATGCGTTATGTGATAAACTTGACAGCATTGCAACGGAATATGTGGAACACAAACAACCCGACGCGCTGCAGAACCAGTAGCGCTCGCTCTTGGTGACGGTGACAAGCGGAAATCATCCGCCTGTATACTGTCACCTTTTTAGTTATTTTGATTCTTGTTTATAAATGTTTCAAAAAATGTCATAAATTACGAATAATTCGTTTGGGGTACTTTTGACTGTCTTTTTTGTTTGGCACTCGTTTTGTAACTTGACACTGCGAAAAGTTATGGGTAAAATGGTACTATGGGATTGTGTCCACGAGTGGGTTCATAGAAATATTGATAAAGTTAGAAGATTTCGTGAATTTTGTGTTGGAAGTATATAAAAAATCAAGGAAAATCGTGCAACAAAATTGCGCCCTTGTACAGAGCACAGTTATGCTTTGCAGAGGGTGCTTTTTATATAGTTAATTCATGAAAAGGAGAAGTTTTAATTATGAAAATTATTTACCGTGATGGTACTGTAAGTGAATGCCCCGAGGATAAAGAGTTGGAAATAATCAGGCATTCGGCAGCTCATATTATGGCGCAAGCAATAAAGCGTCTTTATCCCCACGCTGATTTTGGATATGGGCCTGCGACTGACCGTGGATTTTATTACGATGTGGATCTCGGAGATACTAAGCTTACCGACGAAAATTTGGAACAAATCGAAGCGGAAATGAAAAAGATAGTCAAAGAAAATCTACCGATTAAGCCATTCATTTTGCCAAGAAATGAAGCTGTTAAGCTTATGCAAGAGAACAATGCAAAATATAAGGTGGAGCACATCGGTGACTTACCGGAAGACGCGATAATTAGCTTTTATAAACAGGGCGACTATATTGATATGTGCGTCGGCCCGCATTTATGCTACACAAAAGCTTTAAAAGCGTTCAAAATTACCGGTCAGTCTGGCGCGTATTGGAAGAACGACAAGAATAACAAAATGCTCACCCGTATAAACGGTCTTGCGTTCCGCACGACTGAAGAACTTGATGCATACCTACACGTTTTAGAGGAGGCCGCAAAACGCGATCATCGTAAAATTGGGAAAGAAATGGAACTATTCATGTTTTCAGATGAGGCGCCCGGGTTTCCGTTTTTTCTCCCCAAAGGGATTCAGATTCGCAATGCTCTTATAGATTACTGGCGAGAGCTCCACGCACGTGAAAATTATGTTGAGATTTCCACTCCAATGATCATGAATCGCCATCTTTGGGAAACGAGCGGGCATTGGGATCACTATAAAGACAATATGTATTCGACTAAAATAGACGATGAGACTTTTTGCGTGAAGCCTATGAATTGTCCTGGCGGAGTGATGGTATACAAAAATAGACCACATAGTTACCGTGAGCTCCCGCTTAGAATAGGGGAGCTAGGGCTAGTTCATCGTCACGAACTCAAGGGCGCACTGCATGGTCTTTTCAGAGTTAGATGTTTTACGCAAGATGACGCGCATCTCTTCATGCGCAAAGAGCAGATTACAGATGAAATCGTTGGCATTGTTAATCTCATAAATGAAGTCTATACCAAATTTGGTTTCAAATATTTCGTGGAACTTTCCACTCGTCCAGAAGATAGCATGGGTAGCGACGAAGACTGGGAAGCAGCAACAAACGGCCTTAAAAAGGCTCTTGAAAAACTGAATATGCCCTACACCATAAACGAAGGCGACGGCGCGTTTTATGGGCCTAAAATTGACTTCCATTTGGAAGATTCACTTGGCCGCACGTGGCAGTGTGGAACAATTCAGCTCGATTTTCAGATGCCGATCAATTTTGAACTTGAGTACGTTAATGAAAAAGGTGGATATGATCGCCCAATCATGGTTCATAGAGTGTGTTTTGGGTCGATAGAACGCTTTATAGGGATACTTATTGAACATCTGGCCGGTAAATTCCCGACTTGGCTTGCTCCTGTTCAGGTGAAGATTTTAACATTACCGGGAGCAGAAACAGCATTTGCAAATAGCGTATACAAAAAAATGTGCGAAAAGGGGATTCGAGTCAGTCTAGACGATAGAAACGAAAAAATCGGGTATAAAATACGTGAAGCACGGCAAACTGCACGTCCGCCATATATGGTGATAATCGGGGCAAAAGAAATTGAAACAAATACAATATCTGTCCGTGATCGTGCTACGGACATGACTACCACAATGAATCTTGATAAATTTATAGCAAAAATTGAGGAAGAAATAATCAATCGGCGATGAGCTCGACTAAAGAAATTTAAAAAATTATTGACGTTCCATATGCATTACTACTGCGGTTATATCGTCGTCGTAAGAGCTTTTTCTAAGTTTAGTTGCATCATCAACGATTTTGTTTGAAAGACTTTTGGGGCTCAAATTTTTAAAAGTCTCAAGAAGATCCAAAAGCCAGCTATCGCCAATATCGGTTACTCCATCAGAAAGCATGACGATTTTATCATTTTTGTGTAGTTGATGCTCTTTGATAGTTGCAGAAATATTTGAAAAGATACCAATCGGAGGCGCAGAAAATTCGATCTTAGCGATTTCGTTCCCACTTAAAACAAACGTTGCAGGCGCGCCGGCTTTCATAAATTTTGCATTGCCACTGAATAAATTCACAGAGGCCACATCCAAAGTAGAAATAAATTCATCGCTGGATTTAAATAAAATTGAGGAATTAACAAGTTTTAGCGCACAGTTAAGCCCCATTCCTGCCTTAACAAAACTTTTCATGAGTTCTGACGTTGCATCGCCTTCTTGCGATGCCTTTTTTCCTGTTCCCATACCGTCACTCAAAATTATATGGAAATTTCCGATGCCATCTTCGAAAAATTTATAACTGTCGCCGCATGTGCTTGCATTATTGCAGTTATGCTGAGCTACGCTAATGTCAATTTTATATTTTGTTTTTTCACAGATTTGCACTCGCACACTTTCACCTAGTCCGATGAATATTGGTGCGCTAAGAGTTTTACCGCAAATATTGCCGATAGATTTGCATAAATCGGCGGTTACCATCTTTTGAGCATTGCGTGGAATTTCTATCTCAATAAAAATATTTCCAAAAATATTTTTGCTTTTTCTGTAATTTATACTGATAGCTTCTATACCTCGTTTTTGAAGTTCATTTTTTATTTTGAAATAAGTATTTTTATCACAGCTTTCATATCTGCAAATTTCGCTGGATATATCGCCGAGGAAGTAGCTAATTCCAAAAAGTTGTTCTCCTGCTGCTTTCCTCATATCTTGCATCTTAACGAATTCAGATTTTTTTGCTATATATTTTTTTTTAGTATTTTCAAAATCATTCAAAATTTTTTCAACTTTACTGCATCTAGTGCGAAAATCTTTTGAAAATATTGTTTTATCCAAAGGGCAACCATTCGCGGTTTGAGTTATAGCAAAATTGAAATTTTTTGCCGTTTCATCTTTGTAGCAAGTGTAGCAATATTCTCGTTTGCTGCATGAACCACAATTGTCCTTTACCGATTTTTCACAATCTGCAGCTACTGAGTTATCTGGAGCATTTTGGAAATTCTTGGATATTTTATCGATAACTTTTGGGATACATGCGAGAAGCTTGGAAACTGAACTTAATTTCTGAACTACAATATTTTTAAATCCTGACTCGTTTGAATATGCGGATTTAGGTATTACAAAATGCTCTGAGATAGGCCATAAATTCATTTTTTTAAAAAAACTTTTAGGTAAAATCAAAAAAATAGCTATAGCAATCAAAGACTCATAAACACCAATAATCACTTTTGTGGCGTCTCCAGCTTGAAGGGAGATAATTAATCCTGAAATTAAAAATGAAACACATGTTCCGATTTTTCCGAATTTTGAAAACAAACCACAAATCATTCCCCCAAAAGCGTACACTCCTGAAACATATGTAAAGCCAAAAGAAGGTACGCTGAAAATTGCGCCAAGCGAAGTGCCAAAGATAGTTCCTCCGATTGTCCCGGTAACATATGCAGCTGTAATAATAGTAACAATCGCAGCAACTCTGCCAATTGATACGCAACCAACGCATACGTTGTTTGCAGAAAGCAAAATTAAACTCCAGCTAATTGCGGCGCAAACCAGATTCCCAACGGAAAACTCGCTAGTGTTTTCAGAAAGCAGTATTTTGTAGCTTTGAGCGAAGAAATATCCCGCCGCTGCTGCTATAATCGACTCGGTAAAGCTGACAAAAAATGCTTTTCCGTACATCCCATCAACACAATTGAGCGCTAACCCTGTTACAATTGATGGCAAAAATACAACCATAGGGGCATAGAAACTTTTGCTAGTTATTTTTTTAAGGTCGCTTAGCGTCCATTTTATTGCAGAAATTGCCACAAGCGCACAAATATATCGCATACCGAATGCTAACCGCAATGGTGCCATGTATCCTAAAGCTGCCCCTATTGCAGTCGAAACAAACATTTTTTCTGGTACTGCCGCTAAAAAAGAAAGCCCAAAAGGATAATAATAACCAAATATGCTTCCTCTTGAAAGAAGTATTCCTGAGATAAAATGTGCTAATTTCAAAATCAAAACTCTGATGGAACGATTTTTAATCACATTTGAAATTTTTTTAGAATCAATAACCGATTTGATTGTTGGTTCAAACGATTTTTTAATTAATTCCCCCATAGCCGCTACTTTTTTCAACTTCCATCTCTCCTAAAAAATCAAATTTTATACATTGTTATAAATTAATTTTATTTTTAAGATGTGGAAAGTTATTGTCAAAGTACGCTGCATTTTTATAAAATATTTTGGAATATTTTGATTATTTAAAAATAAATCACGACTGATTTTAGCTTTTGATATCGTTTTAAAGTGAATTTGTTGAATTGCTCTCAAATTTTGTTTTGAATTATCAAAAATAATATTTCATTGTCTTGGTTAATCTTTTTTTGGCTTTTTTTATATGTTTTGAAACGCAGGGAACGCTTACGCCAAGTGTTTCGGAAATGGATTTCATTTTCATATTATTGCCATAGTACATCAAGATACACGTTTTTTGCCGATCGGTTAATTCCCCCTCTATGACGTTTTTCAATGATTTTATCATTTTTTCACGATTTCTATTTTTGTCACCGAATGAATTTTTACTGTATTGGTTGAAACTAAACAGAGATTCGGTGAATTCATCCATATTCAATGTTTTCTTTCGCATCTTCTGATCATCCTCTGTTTCTTTTTCAAATATCTTCCTACGTGAATTAGTTCTAAGTACATTTTATAAAGGATAGAAATTCTGTTTTTCAGTTGTAGATTATCGGAAAATTCGGGTTTGGAATATTCTGCTTTGAGAAGTTTAATATGATTTTTCAAAATATTTGCCTCATTAAAGTATGTTTGAGATAAACGTTCGTAATTCATATGTCACACCCTCTTTATACACGATACGTGTAGAAAATATTTACAAAAACACAAATACAATTTTCAAAAGTAATTATGACATACCAATAAATATAATTCAAGCCCCCAAATTTAAAATAGAATTTTTTGCTGGTTTATAAAAATTTACGGCGACAGCAATCGCTTTTTATACGGTTGAATTCTGAAGAATTATCGCGTATTTGCACGGGCCTGGATGAGTTAAAGCTAAAAGCTAAAAGCTTCATAAGTACATTTTGATAAAAAGCGAAAAATGTGGTGTTGCGATTTTTTAGTTGAAATTTATATATAAATATATTATAATGTAAATAAGAATTAAATGAAATCGAACTTTTAGAAGTAAAATTACAAAGTTTTTTAAAAAGATCATTTAGTGTATTGCCACTCAAATTAGTGGCAAGTGGTGTTAAAAAATATTTTGCAAGTACAATAAAGAAAATATATAGCTACAAGATGATATATTTTTTGCAATGTGAGGGATTACGATTGTCAGAAATTCATAATGGCCATAGAGATCGACTTAGAAAAAAGTTTTTAAGTGGTGGTATAGATTCATTTGAGGATTACGAAATTCTCGAATTGGTACTTTTTTACATAATACCACGAAAAAACACGAATCAAATCGCGCATACCCTTTTAAGAGATTTTGGATCTATTTCGGCCATTTTTGACGCACCTATCAGCAGGCTTAGAGAGTCAGAGGGCATAGGTGAAAAAGCAGCTGTTTTTATAAAATTAATTGCAAATTTGTCGAGACTATATTTCGAGAAAAAATATAATTCAAAAGATAAAATACTTTCGGCTCAAGAAATAAATCGTAGGTTGATTCGTAAATTTATAGGCCGGAACGAAGAGACGCTTGCCATGATGCTCTTTGACGCCAAAGGGAAAGTGATTTTTGAAGGAATCGTAAATAAAGGATCAATTAATGGGGTGGAACTCTACATCAGAAAAATGATAGAGCTGGTAACATTTTATAATGCGAATTCAATAATAATAGCTCATAATCATCCCAGCGGAGTGGCGCTTCCTTCTCGCGATGACGTAGCGTCTACTGAAAAAATTTATAATTTATTTGGGGCTATGCAGGTTGCAGTTCTTGACCACATTATAGTGGCTGATAATGACTGTGTGTCTTTAAGACAAACAGTACCAGAAATATTTGGTTTGCGAAGGAAGACGTTCGATTGTGAAGCTAAATAGGACGAAAAAGAAGCTTTGTGCATGAGTGAAATCTCTAATCGCTAATTTTGATTTTGTCTTCGAAAAGTGCATTCTTTGGCATTATGATTTGGAATAAAGTTGCTTTTCCGAATTTTTGTCTTGACAAAATATTTATGTTTGATTTATAATGCCACGTGTGTGTTTGCTGGCCCAAAAAGCGTGTTTGATTAGAGTTCTGTGCACGCGGTTTGGCGGTTTTTGAATTCAAACCACATTTTTGGATAACTGGGGAAACCATAAGATTGGAGGGAAACGAAGTGTCGAATAAGGAAACTCTGGGTGAAACAGGGGCCTCAAGTTCCGGCCAACCTTTAGGTCAATTAGACGAGACTAAAGCATCGTTTGTTTCAAACGCTGAACGATCTGCAAAAAAGTCTGGTACGAGAGAAGATTTAGGCACAGCTCTCCAAGCAAAATCATCGTCAGGGTTGGGAAGTACTGCTTTTGAAGGCTCAGAAAAAGAAGGCGCTTTTAAAGGTGATGGCTTTGAAAAGATGATGAAGAGGTTCAAGAGAGTTAGTGCGGATAAAAATAGAGAAGCTAGAGAACATGAGGTTTTTACGTCAGACAGTGAGTTACGTAGAGAAAGAGAAAATGAGTGGCGGAGAAAAAACGCTCGTTATAATGCCAGAAACAGCCGCTAGTTTTTGATATATCCCCCCTCGCAACAATTGCCGAGGGGGTTAGTGTTGTAGAGTTGGTTTTCCGGAGGGGACAATGACTTTTTTTAGACCAACATATTTTGTTGATTCTGTAACTGATATTTCAGTGAATTTTTTGATAAAAAATGATATCAAAGCTTTGATTTTAGATATTGACGATACTATTACAACTCATGGAAATCAGAAAATTGACAGCAATACTGAAAAATGGCTCGAGGATTTGAAGTTACATAAAATAAAACTAATTTTGGTGTCAAATAATTTCAAAGACAGAGTTGCTCGAATTGCCGAACATATCGGAGTACCATACGTTTACTCTGGAATGAAGCCTTTACCGAATGGTTTCATGAAAGCTCTCGATATTTTACATACCACAAAAAAAAATACCATGATTGTAGGTGATCAAGTTTTCACTGATATACTAGGCGCAAACATAGCTGGAATTCGTTCGATTTTAGTAGAGCCTAAAGGTGAAAGCGACACTTTGCTCCTTAAAATCAAGCGTTTTATGGAAAAACCTCTTAAAAAGCGTCTAAAAAAATCTACTTTGAAAGTCACAATTTAATCGAGGTAAAAGACGTGAGAATAAAAAATATTTTGATGATTCTTGGCCCAAATTTAGATCTGGCAAGGCCGTGCGAGAAAAGCGTTTATGGCAAAGAAACCGCCGAAAGCATAAGGTCTCAAATAACAGATTTGGCTGAGCGCTTAAATCTGAAATGCGAAATATTTCAGTCAAATTGGGAAGGCGCGTTGATAGATAAAATTCAAGAGGCTAAAAATATTTTTGACGGCGTTATCATAAATGCTGGCGCGTTATCTCATTATAGTTACGCTCTTCGGGATGCCATATCAGATTCTCGTATTCCTTTTGTTGAGGTGCATACGTCGAATGTTTTTAATCGTGAAAATTTCAGAAAAAGTAGTGTTATTTCTGAGGTATGCGTTGGGCAAATAGTGGGATTTGGGAAGGCAAGCTATCTTTTGGCGTTGCACGCGATTAGAGAAATAACGTAACATTCAGTTGAAAATATTTTTTTGAGAGAATATAATTTAAAGCGATGTGGGTTATTGAGGTGATAGTAAAATGGATAAGACAATGGATAATAAGACAATGGATAATAAGACAATGGTTTTTTCTTTAGGAGAAGGTAAAGATGCAGAAATGAAAAAAATTTTATCGGATGTTTATAATGCACTTGTGCAAAAGGGCTATAAAGCTATCAGTCAAATTGCGGCATATATGCTTTCTGAAGACCCAACTTACATCACAACGCACAACAACGCTAGAAAATTGATCAGGAAGATTGATCGAAATGAACTTTTGAAAGCTATGATTCGTTCGTATTTGAGCAATGAGTAGTGGATTGTAACAGTACCCGATAAATATAAAAAAATTAATATGCACCTCAAACGTTTAGAAAAATTGGGGTGCATGCTGTGGTATATATAAAAACTGTAAGAAATATAGCAAAAACTCAAAAATTTGCCTTTTCAGCGCAAATACAGAAAAAATTAAAGGGGAATGAGATAAAATGAAAATAGGGATAGTGGGTTTGCCAAACGTAGGGAAAAGTACGCTGTTTAATGCGATAACAAATGCCGGCGCCATGTCGGCAAACTATCCTTTTTGCACAGTTGAACCAAATATAGGGATTGTTTCAGTCCCGGACAAAAGACTTGAAAAACTCACTGAAATGTATAGCCCTGAAAAAGTAACTCCTGCCACAATTGAATTTGTGGATATTGCAGGGCTTGTTGAAGGAGCGGCTAAAGGCGAAGGACTCGGGAATAAGTTTTTAGGGAATATCCGCGAGGTTGACGCAATCGCACATGTTGTGAGGTGCTTTGAAAATGACGATATCATTCATGTTAACGGTTCTGTAAACCCGAAAAAAGATATAGAAATCATCAATCTTGAACTTATTTTTGCCGACATAGAAATGATTGAAAAGAGAATATCAAAGCTTGAGAAATTATTAAAATCAGATAAAAAATACGCAGAAGAAATCGAACTTTGTAACAAGGTGCTTGAGAATTTACAAGCTGGGAAAATGGCAAAATCCGTAAAATATACCCCTGAAGAAAAAGAATTTGTTGAAAAAATTGACCTTCTCACGTTAAAACCAACAATTTATGTCGCAAATATGTCCGAAGACGATTTTTCAAATGACATATCTAAAAACGAGAATTACAAACAAGTATTGGAAATCGCAAAGTTAGAAGATGCAGTCGTTTTGCCAATTTGTGCCGAACTTGAAGCTCAAATTTCAGAGATGGATGCCAGCGAAAAAACAGACTTTTTAAAAGACATAGGGCTTGAGCAATCAGGGCTTGACAGGCTTGTTTCTGCTTGCTATGAACTTTTGGGACTAATATCTTATCTCACTGCCGGCAAGCCGGAAGTGCGCGCTTGGACAATCAAAAAAGGCACAAAAGCTCCGCAAGCAGCCGGCAAAATTCATTCGGATTTTGAGCGCGGATTCATAAGAGCTGAAGTTGTGCCATTTCAGACTCTTGTCGAATGCGGTTCAATTTTAGCCGCAAAAGAAAAGGGCTTAGTGCGATCTGAAGGCAAAGAATACGTCATGAATGATGGCGATGTCGTGCTTTTTAGATTTAATGTTTAGTAGGATATATAAAAGGTGAAAATATGTACGAAGATTGGGAAGACCTAAAAAACGGATGCATGAACTGCACAAAATGCGAGCTTTGTAAAACTCGCACGAACGTTGTGTTTGGTTATGGGAATCCGCTTGCGGAAGTGATGTTCATAGGCGAAGGCCCTGGTGAAAATGAAGATTTACAAGGGAAGCCTTTTGTAGGACGCTCCGGAAAATTGTTAGACAAAATGTTGGGTGACATCGGCCTTAGTCGAGAGAAAAATATATACATTGCAAATATTGTAAAATGTAGGCCTCCAAGTAATCGTGACCCACTTCCGGCAGAACAAGAGATGTGTTCGCAATGGTTACGGAATCAGACGGCTTTGCTTAAACCGAAAATTATTGTTGCCGTTGGCAGAATTGCAGCTATGAAGATTATAGATCCCGATATTAAAATAACGAAGGATCATGGGAAATTTTATGAAAAATCCAATATATGGTTTATGCCGACGATACATCCAGCGGCAATATTAAGAAATCCAAATCAAAAAGTTTTGGTAGAGCAAGACTTTTTGAACTTAAAACAAAAAATCGAAGAAACTTGCACTTCAACTTACGATTAATTTCACAGTGTCACGGTCAAATTCATAGTATAGTTCCGAAAGGAGTGGATTTGACTGTGATAAATTTTTTGCCACAATTTTTTTTGGCGTCTAATACTCCCCAAGGCTTTTTTTCACTGTTTGATCACTTGTATTATCCTGAACAAGATTGGTTTTGCTATATTATTAAAGGCGGCCCCGGGACGGGGAAATCAACTCTCATGAAAAAAATTGCTGAGGTAGCTCAAAAAAACAAAATAAAAACCGAGCTGATTCACTGTTCGTCTGATCCGAATTCGCTTGACGCGGTGATCTTCCCTGAAATTAAGAAATGTATTGTTGATGGCACAGCTCCACACACCTTAGATCCAATCTATCCCGGAATATCAGACAAAATAATAAATCTTGGCGATTTTTGGAGTGAAAAAAAGCTTAAGAAACACAAACTTAAGCTCTTGGACTTGTTTGCAGATAACAAAAGATTTCATAACAATTCCGGAATGTTTTTGAAATTCATGGGTAAAATACAAAACATAAAGGATAATATAGTGAAAAACTATATAAAATCCAATGTGATTGAAGAATATTCCGAAAAAGTTTTTAAGCAATTTTACGATGAGTTTAAGTCATCTAATGCTGGCGGTGCATCTATCAATTTTGAAAAATCACGCTTTTTGGACGCTTTTACGCCAGATGGGCACAAATTTTTTTCAGAAACCATAAATGCGCTATGCGCAAAAAGTGTTTATATTATTGAAGATAAATATGATTTAGCTGCAAATGAACTCTTGCAAAAAATCAAATCAAAAATGATTGCGAATAATTTTGATATTATATCGTGCCCGCACCCAATTGCGCCGAAAAATCGGCTCAGAGCAGTTTTGGCTCCAAGTATAAAAGCCGCTTTTATTGCCAGAAACCCCGCAACAGAGAAGAATTTATTTAAAATCAAAGAGACGTATAAAAAAATAAATGCAGAAAGATTTTTTGATCTAACTGCACTTAAAGAACATAAAAATGCCGTGAAATTTTATGAAAAAATTATTTTAGAATTAGAAAAAGATGTCGAAATAAATCTTAAAAAAGCGCTGAAAAATCATGATGAAATCGAAAAAATATATGCTTCGTCTATGAATTATTCTCAAGTAGATAAAGTATCGAATAAATTAATCCGAGATATCCTTTCTTAGCTAAAACACTTATAAATTCAAAAAAGTTATCAGTTCTTTTAGGCGTTTTATATTTCCAGATAAATATAAATATCCAAAAAGTGTCTCTAGCCCAGTGGCAATATGGTAAGTTTGAGGCGAAGATTTTTTTGGAACATTCCCGGTATGAGCATTTCGCCCTCGTTTGTATATGGCCATTTCTTTTTCTGAAAGATATGGCTCAATTTTCTTAAAAAATTCCGCCTGCGCTTCACAACATACGGCGCTGACTTTTAACTTGTTTATTTCGCCTATATTCAAATTATATTTACGGCATATGGTATTTCTAACCATAAGTTCGAACACGGCATCTCCAACAAAAGCGAGTTTGTCAGCATTCATAAGAAACACTTCTTCATCTGAACATTTAGGTTCCGGCGCAATAGGTGTTATATTTTCGATTAAAAAATCAGACTCAGTCAAAAAAATCAAACTCCATCTCATCTATTCTAATAGTATCGCCGGGTTTTGCTCCTTTAGCTTTTAGTGCATCCATGAGGCCGGCTTTTACTATATAGTTTTGAAAATACTGCATCGA
Source organism: uncultured Eubacteriales bacterium (assembly GCA_964507135.1). GTDB lineage: Bacteria > Bacillota > Clostridia > Oscillospirales > Acutalibacteraceae > UMGS1491. Next base: position 14,196 of record CAZDOV010000001.1, read on the forward strand.
ATCATAATCGTTAAAATTCACAGAATTCATTAATTTGTAAAGCCATCCTGCACTCACTTCATATACACCGTTAACGTTTTTGATAGTTAGCGGCGCGTCATTTTGCTCCATTTTGAGATAATCGCCCGCATCAGGTTCAAAAATGCGCGGTGGCGGCAGTTCGCCGAGTTTTTCGGCAATTTTGTTCAGCATATGATTTATACCGGTGCGATTTACGGCTGAAATTTCTATCAATTCGTAACCTTTTGACTCAACATAATTTTTAAATTCAGAAATTTGTTCCTGCGTTGCTATTTCGCATTTGTTTGCTACCACAATCATCGGACGTTGCGCTAAATCGTTGCTAAACTTTCGAAGTTCATTGTTAATAACGTCGAAGTCATCGCGAGGGTTTCTCCCTTCACTACCGGAAACATCTACTACGTGCAAAAGAAGTCGGCATCGTTCAACATGACGCAAAAATTGATGGCCAAGCCCTATGCCTTTCCAAGCGCCTTCAATAAGCCCTGGTATATCGGCTATTACGAATGATTTTTCGGCGTCATATTTGACAACGCCCAAAATTGGAGAAATTGTAGTAAAGTGGTAATTCGCAATTTGCGGTTTTGCTTCGCTTACAGTAGAAATTATTGTGGACTTTCCAACATTTGGGTACCCAACAAGTCCCACATCGGCCAGAAGCTTGAGCTCAAGTTTAATGAGAAGTTCCGGAGTTTCTTCGCCAGGCTTGGCGAATCTTGGGGATTGCTTTACCGGCCCTGCAAAATTCATGTTTCCTGCACCGCCTTTGCCCCCCGGCGCGATGACGTAAGGCTTTTCCGAAGAAATATCAGCAATAATCTTGTCATTCGTCGCGTCTTTTACAAGGGTGCCAAATGGAACGCGAAGGATTAAATCTTCCCCTTTTTTGCCTGATTTTTTCCCCGAGGAACCGTTTTTTCCAGGTTTGGCGAAAAACTTTTTCTTATATCTAAAATCCGAAAGCG
>CAZDOV010000001.1:15191-21786 GCA_964507135.1 uncultured Eubacteriales bacterium
ATTGCTGTCAGCTTGAAATATGACTGATCCGCCGCGCCCGCCATTGCCACCGTCAGGACCGCCAGTTGCGGTATATTTATCGCGATGGAACGAAATTGCGCCATCTCCTCCTTTTCCTGCTTTGATTTTTATTTGAGCCACATCAACAAACATTTCAAGCTCTCCTCATTCATAAAGTTTAAAACTTCTGATATTTTTTAAAGTGATAAAAATAAATACACCAAAAAGCGGATCAACATCTGACCCGCTGCAAATTGCTGGACTACTTTTATGCTTGACTCGATTCAGGTGCATAAACGCTAACACGTTTACGATGCTTCCCGAAACGCTCAAACTTTACCTTCCCAGCTATCATAGCAAAAAGTGTATCGTCACTACCTTTGCCAACATTCACACCAGGGTGAATCCCAGTACCGCGTTGCTTCACCAGTATACTACCAGCTGAAACGCTCTGGCCATCCGCGCGTTTGACTCCTAACCGCTTAGATTCTGAGTCGCGTCCGTTACTACTTGATCCTTGCCCTTTTTTGTGGGCAAACAACTGGATATTAATCATTAACATAGTCAGATTCCACCTCCACATAATTAACTTCGATATTATCAGGATACATGTCCTCGAGCAAAAACAGATGCAATTTCAATCCGTGCAAAATATCGGCACAAGCCGAAATATCACTACCATCAACGTTTACTTTCATAATTCCTAATTTATCATTAATTTCAGCACGAACGTCTGCGCGCAAAATCTCAGTCATGGTATTCACCGTCATATACGCTGCCGAAGAGACTGCTGCACAAACGATATCTGATCCGTGCTCAGAGTACTCTGCATGCCCAAAAATACCAAAACCACATATATTACCGTTCTCTGTTACGTAAAACTCGACTTTAAGCATAACACAAATTCACTTCGACTAAAAATTAATAGCATCAATCTGTACTTTTGTGTACCACTGCCTATGTCCCATTTTACGTTTGCAGCTTTTTTTGGGTTTATAGGTGAAAACCGTGATTTTCTTTGCTTTGCCATTTTTAATCACTTTGCCTGTAACTTTTGCGGAACCAACTTCGGCGCTTCCAACACGAAATTGTTTTTCATCTTGGCACGCAATGACATCAAACTCAACAATAGAATCCTCTGGCTTGTTGAGTTTTTCGACGTAAATAACATCTCCTACAGCAACTTTATATTGCTTTCCGCCCGTCGTAATAATCGCGTACATATCCTCTATGCACCTACCTTTATTTTATCCTCGCTACTGTTCCAGGCAGATGCAAATCATCTTTTAATGGCCTGCAGTATGCGGCACGACTATTCTATCACTTGTACTGCTGTGTGTCAACAAATTTTCAATGGTTCGAGAAGGCCTGCTCACGCCTTCCACAAAAACTCAAGAATATCGAGGGAGAGCCCCGGTGAGGTGAATACGGTGAGCGTGTTATCTTTAGATGTAACGTTATTAAAAATGTAGATTTTTGTATTAATTTGGCGTTGAGCTTCAGTAAAATGTCGAAAATTAGTTATTGACATCAATTATAAAATTTGAGATAATTATCAAGGGTACATCGCAGTTAATTTGTTCGCAGTTGTACATAATGACAAAATATTGGAATTTAAATAAAAATCATACAATAAATAGGGGGAATGTTCAATGTCAGGGTTGATACAGAAATTTAAGGAAATGTGGACACCTAACGAGGAATATTACGAGGACGAATATGAAGAACGGGGAATGAATGGTGAAAATAACGGGCAGATTTCTTATGGAGATAAAAAAACTGGAGGCTTTTTCGGAGATAAAGTTGTGAATCTACGATCTCCCATAAAATCCAAAGTCATTCTTATGAAGCCGGATCGCTTTGGCGAAGATATAAAAAATGTTGCTGATGAACTTGCTAAAAGGCATACAGTTGTTTTGAATTTGGAAGATGTCGCTAAGCCAGATAGCAGGAGAATTATAGATTTTTTGAGTGGTGCTACTTATGCTCATGCCGGAAATATAAAGCGTGTTGCAACCGATACGTTTATCATTACTCCGTGTAACGTAGATATAGAAGGAAGCGAGCTTTTAAACGAACTCGAAAATCATGGGGTGTATTTTTAAAAATTTGTGTTTTGAGGATGTGTGTATAGCGTGCTAAGCATAGAAGATGTTAAAAATGTTAGCTTTCGGAGGGCAAATTTCGGAGGTTATAAACCCGAAGATGTGGACGCGTTTATTGACGATTTGCAGGTTTCTTACGAGCAAATTATTTCGGAAAGGGACGAGCTTAAATCGACAGTAAAGCGTTTGAGAGCGCAGATAGATCGGTACCACTCAGAAGAATATTCTATTAAGGATGTGATTTTAAGCGCTAAAAAAATTGCAGAAAAATCGCTTGCTGACGCTGAATACAAAACCTGCGATATGATAAATAAGGCGGCAGAATCCTCTAAAAACATGATCGAGAAAGCTAGAGAAGAAGTTTCGGTCCAAAAAGAAATATCAGAACGAATACGTGCGGAATCTGTTAAGCTTAAACGAAAATTGGAAGATATTTATGCACAGCATATGAAAATCATTAATGAGATTCCGGAAAAACCTCCTTTAGTTAACGAACATGATGCGGAATCAAGCACGATTTTGGAATCTTCGCCAGGTTTGCGTAATTTTTCGCCGGAAGAGACAGTTGAGCGCATTATTAGCCAGGAATCTTCAAATAGTATTTTTTCTGGATTAGATGTTTCTGAAAATAGCAGCGAAAATCACAAATTTCAAAGCAGTGACGATGTTGGTGTAAAATCTCAGTCTCCGGAATGCGAGAACTCAGATAGTAAGACGCGTTCTAAATTTGAAAATTTGGAATTCGGCGATAACTATGATGTTATGCAGCCTAAAAGCACCAGTTCTGGGATTTACGACGGGATATTCAGTGACAGTAAGTAACTGTTGTGCATGCTTTGCGTTTTGTATGAAAAACAGCGGTCGGGGTTATCGGTCGCTGTTTTCGGTGTTTTGACATTTCATCGTTAAACGGTATAATATAACTCGATTGAATCAGCTTTCGGAAATTTTTTAGGTAATGGAAAGGACTATAAGAAATGGGGAAAAATTATAACGATACTTTGAATCTACCGAAAACGGAATTCCCAATGAGAGGCAACTTGCCCGAAAAAGAGCCCAAGATATTGCAATATTGGGAAAATATAGATTTGTATAATAAAATAATGGCAAAAAATATCAACAAAATTTCTTATACTCTCCACGATGGGCCGCCATACGCCAACGGTAATATTCATATGGGGCATGCGCTCAATAAAATTTTAAAAGATATCATAATCAAACATAAAAACATGAGTGGCTTTTGTGCACCGTATATCCCCGGATGGGACACGCACGGACTTCCTACTGAGATAAAAGCTCGTTCAAAAGTAGGGGCTGAAAAAGCTAAAAAGATGAGCGTAAAAGAGCTCAGATCTTTGTGCACTGAGTTCGCTGTTAAATACGTTGAATCTCAAAAAGAGCAATTTATACGTTTGGGAATTTTTGGAAAGTGGAAAGACCCTTACGTAACACTTTTCCCACAATATGAAGCTGAACAAGTCAGAACGTTCGCTAAAATGGCCTCCAAACCAGGCACAATTTATCGTGGTATGCGTCCAGTTTACTGGTGTACTACGTGTGAAACTGCTCTTGCGGAAGCTGAAATTGAATATTCAACCGACGAATGCGATTCAATATATGTTAAATTTCGCGTTACAAACGACAACGGGAAGCTTTCTAAGATGGGAGTTAATTTAAAAAATACGTATTTCATCATTTGGACTACAACAGCCTGGACGCTTCCTGGTAATGTGGCTATCTGTGTTGGACCAAATTTTAAATATTCAATTGTCAAGCACGAAGAGGAGTATTACATCATAGCATCGGATCTCGTGGAGTCCACTATGGAATTAGGGGAAATTGAAAATTATGTTGTGGTTGGAACTATTTCAGGTCAAGAGCTTGAAAACATGGAAGCTGCTCATCCGTTTTTAGAAAGGCACTCCAAAGTCATTATTGGAGATCACGTGACAACCGAAAGCGGGACAGGGTGCGTTCATACTGCTCCCGGCCACGGAGTTGAAGATTTTGAAGTATGCAAAAATTATGATGATTTATCAACAATAGTCCCGGTGAATTCGAAAGGAATTTTAACTCAGGAAGCCGGCCCTTTTAGCGGATTGCATATACGCAAGGCGGGCGAAGCTATATGCGAACGCTTGAAAAATGACAAATTGTTGTTTGCAGTTAAACACATTGAGCATCAATATCCCCACTGCTGGCGGTGTAAATCTCCGGTGATCTTTCGTGCAACGAAACAATGGTTTTGCTCGGTGGAAAATTTCAAAAAAGATGCTCTAGATGCTATCGAAACTGTGGCGTGGAATCCTGCGTGGGGAAAAGACCGCATGATTTCAATGGTAACAGAGCGCAAAGATTGGTGCATTTCTCGCCAAAGACGCTGGGGCGTGCCAATACCAATAGTTTTTTGTAAGATATGCGGAAAAGAATTAATCAGCAAAAAATTAATGATGCATATCGCTGATATTTTTGAAACCGAAGGCTCGGGTTCGTGGTATGAACATGATGCAAGTTATTTTATGCCCGGCGAAACTGTATGCCCTAATTGCAAATCAAACAAATGGGAAAAAGAAACGGATATCATGGATGTATGGTTTGATTCAGGGACGTCACACGCTGCGGTTTGTGCACAAAGGCCAGAGCTTTCTACTCCGGCAGACTTATATCTTGAAGGCGCAGATCAGTATCGCGGTTGGTTCCAATCTTCGCTTTTGACGTCAGTTGCCACAGGATGCGGCGCACCGTATAAAAACGTGGTCACGCATGGATGGGTCGTTGACGAAACCGGCCACAAACAATCTAAATCTCTCGGTAATGGAGTAGATCCTAACGAAATTGTCAAGCAATTTGGTGCAGATGTCCTCAGGCTTTGGGTTTCTTCGGCAGATTATCATTCAGATGTAAGAATATCGAAAGAAATCTTAAAACAATTAAGTGAGGCATACAGAAAAATTCGGAACACGGCACGATTCATTTTGGGAAATCTTTACGATTTTGATCCTAATTGTAATATGACCCCGCTGAATGAACTGTCAGATATCGATAAATTTACACTTTTAAAGCTTAATGGCGTTATCGAAAAGTGCCGCTCAGGGTACGAAAGCTTTGAATTTTACGAAGTATTCCACTGCATTCAAAAGTTTTGCATTGTTGATCTTTCTAATTTTTACCTTGATATTATTAAAGATAGGTTGTATGTTGAAGCAGCTGACAGCGCTCAGCGGAGAACAGCTCAAACGGTGATCTATATTGTGTTAAATGCTTTAGTTAAGCTCATTGCGCCGGTACTTTCTTATACAGCTGAAGAAATTTGGAAATATATTCCAAAAACAGCATCAGATAATTCTGAAAGTGTATTTTTGAACGAAATGCCCCAGAAAATCAACTTAGATTCTTCCGAAGAAACAATTTCGCGCTGGGATACAATCTGTAAAATTCGCGATGAAATAAAAAAAGCACTAGAAACCGCTAGAAAAGAAAAGATTATTGGTTCTTCTTTGGAAGCTGATTTAACTGTTTATTGCAGCGGTGATCTCTTTGATTTTATAAAAAGCAATGCTGGCAAGTTGCAAGAAATATTGATGGTTTCAAAGCTAAAATTAGAGTCTGAAGGTAGCGGACAGTATGTTGCTGACAGTCTTAAGAATTTGTCAATTGATATTGTTCATTCCAAATTAATGAAATGCGAACGATGCTGGATTTATAGCGATACTGTTGGCCAAAACACAGACCATGATCCAATTTGCCAAAGATGTTATGAAGTGCTCAAAAATTGTTCTAAACAAGACTAGAATTTATACGCGGAGTCACTATGGTTATATTAAGCATTGCTGCTTTGGTGATTACATTTTTAGATCAAATTTGCAAATATTTTGTGAGAAATCGCATTCCAAACAATATATTTTATAGTACATGTTTAGAGTTTTTAACATTTGGGCATGTGGAAAATTACGGAGCAGCATTCGGGAGTTTTTCCGGAATGCGTTGGTGTTTGGTTGCTGTTTCTTTGTTTGCAATTGTAGCTATAACGTGGGCTGTGTTCGCAAAAAAAATCGATAATCGAAGGTTTCTGGCTTCTTTTTCTCTTATACTCGGCGGAACGTTGAGCAATCTTTTTGACCGCATTGTTTATGGTTCTGTCACTGACTATATCAAAGTTTCTTTTTTCTCGCCGGTTTGCAATTTAGGAGATTACTGCATATCAATCGGTGTATTTGTGTTACTGATTTTGATCTTAAGGGGCGAAAAAATAAAAAATTAAGAGCCAAAATTATGCCCTAATCTTCTTTTATTTTTTTGAGAGTACTTTTTTCAAGGCGTGAAACCTGAGCTTGGCTGATGCCAATTTCTTTGGCGACTTCCATTTGTGTTTTGCCACCCAAAAATCGAAGTTTAAGTATACTTTTTTCGCGATCGCTAAGATTTTTTATTGTCTGCTTTATTGCAATTTCACTAATCCACTGAGTGTCATCATTATTATCTCCTATCTG
>CAZDOV010000002.1:0-15163 GCA_964507135.1 uncultured Eubacteriales bacterium
GCTATTTTTATCCGAATTATCGTAGAATGTCATTATTATAACTGTTTTTTTAGAATCGCCAATAGAATCGTCAATGGTATTTTTTGAATCACCGATCAATTTTTCCACTTCAAGGCCTAACTCTTCCAAAAACTTTCTATGTTTTTCGAATATATTATTGCCACAATCTTCAATATTCCAGGTGGTATTTCCGCTGTCTAACCCGTGCTCTTCGCATCGCAACCTTAGGGAGGTGATTTTTTGAATTTTTGCTGAAGGAAGCTGTTGTTGATCGCAATTTGATTTGTCTGCTGATTCATTGGCCGAAGCTGATTGTGTAGCGACATTTGATTCATCCAAAAGAGTTGGCTCATCAGCCTTTACGCCACAACAAAAAACAGAAGTTGCCAAAGAAATTGTGAATAGTCCACCAAAAAAATTTGATACTTTCTTTGATACTTTCATTAAAAAATTCCTTTCTGAAAATGACAATTTTCTAAAAATAGTAATTAACGCCAAACAAATATTTCACAGCGTTGCTAAGAATATTATACTATTAACTTAAAAAAAGTCAAGTGCGAATTAATATTAATAATATTTCGACTATAATTAAAACTAATCCCCTTGGCGCGGTGATATTTGGGCGCCATTGACTTAATAATTTACTCAAGTATAATGAATATTTGAATATTTATATTGTAAAAGGAAGTGCTAATATGGGAAAAATTACCAAAATATCTAAATTGTTTTTGTGTACAAATTTAATTTTTGGCGCGATGGCTATTTTTTCTGTGACAAATGCCATGAAATCGCAATGCCAATCTTTGAACGAGAGGTGCGAGGGGGGAACAGAGCTTGCTCAAAGTGGAGCAACTTGGGAGAAAAAGGAAGGTTATGATGAATATAAATTTGAAAGTTCTCCGAAAATTACTATACAGTGTGCGGACTCTTTAATAAGCCAAGAGGAAAAGCAGCAAGTCGTGTCATGTTTAGAGAAATTTTTTAATAGTTCGAATAATGTAGAGCGAGTGTATCGACTTGTAAAAGTGGGACCAAATGCGATGACGTGTAAATGTGGGAATATTACGACATTAGCAGGTGTCTTTAACGGTTTATTGGTTGTTAGAGGTAATGTTCTGTGGGTTGAGATTGGTAGTAATGGATATAGAGATGGTTTGTCCGTTGAGTTGCCACCGGCGGATATTAATTTTTCAACCACGCCTTCTTTTGTGCGAACGGTTGGTTGCGCAAGTTCACCGAGGTTTCTTGGTGTAAACTTACCGATGATAATCACGGCACATAGCGCTCCGGGCGTCAAAGCGCCGTCCCATGCAATAACCGTAGATCGTTCAAAGAGCCCGATTGGGATGAGCTCATCTAGTTCTATACACTGTGAACGCGCTATTGCCCCTTGTTGTAGAGGCGCGCAGTGGGTCGGGATTAATCTCTTTCTTTAAATAGTGATAAACTTGCGCAAAATCATGATTTATAGTGATCACGAGTGCTTTTGTATTAATCCTCCACATAAAAAGTATACTTTACATTAAGAAAGATAAGATATATAATTCTAATCATATGACTTATGAGTTGGGGGAAAATTTATGTCTTTAGAAATATTTTCAGAAAAAGTATCTATTATTGTTCCGATTTTGAATGAAGAAAGGTGTATTCAAAAGTTTCTCGATTCAGTTTTAGAGCAAAATTATCCCAGAGAGTGTTTGGAAGTTATTTTGGTTGACGGTGGTTCAAGTGATAACACCTTGAATTTGATAAAGAACTATACTGAAAAATACGATTTTATTAGATTGTTACATAACCCTAAAAGGACGGTTCAGCATGCTCTTAATCTAGGTATAGAAAGTTCGTCCGGAGAGTATATTGTTCGGATGGATGCGCACGCTTGGTACGCAAAGGACTATGTTTCTGAATGCATTAAATGCTTGAAAAGGACCGGCGCTGATAACGTAGGGGGGCCTACTGTTGCAAAAGGCCGACCGGGAGTCCAGACGGTCATAGCTGCTGCTTATGGTTCGCCGTTCGCGCTAGGTGGTGGGAATCACTATAAAAAAGATTTTGAAGGCTATTCTGATACAGTTTCGTGGGGATGTTTCAGGAAGGATTACATAGTTTCTTTGGGTATGTATGATGAAAAATTGCCTCGGAGCGAAGACGATGACCTTAATTTCAGAATAATAAAAAATGGCGGGAAGATATACATAAGCCCTAAAATTAGGAGCGAATATTACCCCAGAGATACTTTTCAAAAGCTTTGGAATCAATATTTTGAATATGGATTTTGGAAACCGTTTGTAATGAAAAAGCATGGTACCTCACTGAGGATTTCTCAGCTTATTCCAGCGCTTTTTGTTGCTTTTTGGTTTATTTGTGCATTTGCTAGCTTTTTTGGAATTATTTGTCAGTGGCTTTTCGGACGTTTTGTCCTGAATGTGGTTAATATGGCTGAAAGCATTGTGCTCTGCACGTATTTGCTGCTGAATTTTTATTTTTCTTTCAAAAATGAATTTGTTAGTGGGTTTAAAGAACGGTTGCTACTAATGTGGGCTCACTGCGTTATACACGTTGCCTATGGATCGGGTTTTTTAGTTGGGATATTACATAATTTTGATCGGACGCCTAGAAAGGATATGAATCGAAATTGAACCCGAAAAGAACCCAAAATTATGAAGAATTACGCCCGTTAGTTCTCACTGAAAATGAACTTTTAGGATTGCAAAACAAAAGTCTGGAAATTTTGATATATTTCAAAGAATTTTGCCAGCGGCACAAATTGAATTTTTGTTTATGCGGAGGATGCTGCATAGGTGCTATCCGACACAAAGGTTTTATACCCTGGGATGATGACGTGGATGTGTTTATGCCCAGAAAAGACTATGAAAAGTTACCGGAATTATGGGGAAGGTATGCCGATACAAAAAAATATTCCTGTAACCGTACTACAAAAGAAAAGTTTATGGGCAATATAATGACTACCATAACGGACAATAGAACTACGGTGATTCGGCCGTGGCAGAAAAAAACAGATGGCCACAAAGGGGTTATGATGGATATTTTGCCGCTTGACGGGTGTGCGCCTAAAGGAATAAAACGAAAGCTGCAAATGATGTGGAGTATGATTTTTTCTCTGTATTGTTCAAAAATGGTGCCGAAAAACCACGGAAAATTTATCTCTATTGTAGGCGATCTCATGCTCAAAATTATACCCAGTGATAATTTGAAACATAAAATATGGGAATTTGCTGAAAAGCAAATGAGTAAGTATAGCATTGAAGATTCGGAATTTGTCGTTGAGCTTTGTTCGGGACCACATTATATGAAAAATGAGTATCCAAAGGAGATATTTTCTTCAGTTGTATATGAAGACTTTCAAGGATACTTAATGCCACTGCCAATCGGGTATGATTCTTATTTGAAAATAGCTTTTGGAAATTATATGGAATTACCGCCTCCAAAAGAAAGAGTCCCACACCATGATGTAGTTTTTTTAGATTTAGAAGGGAAGATGAATTATGATTAAAAAAAGAAAAAATTTAATAATAGTTTTAGCATGTATATTTTTATTTGAAGGTATTTTAGCGTTTTTGGCCTTTGGAAAATTCACTAAAGTAGTGATCTCAAATTATGGCCAACGGGAAATATCATATTGGATTTGCAAAGGAGAGCTCGTGGGAGAAGGCGTGGCTTTAAGTGTTGCGGCTGACGCAAATGTATCTACGTCAGATTTGTTAAAAAGTGTAGATGTTCAAAACAAGGATTTGGCGTATATAAATGATAATTTTTTAGGGAAAGGCCTCAGCAATGACGAAGTGATATCGGCCATAAAAGAACGCTGCGAAGCTGAAGGCGCAACCGTGACCGTAGAAGATGATGGCGTGGGATTTGTTGGCTTGATATGGATTGTTCACAAATTTTTCTGAAATAACGCGAATGAATTTTTGAATTAAATCAATAATTTGTGATTTTTAATTCTGAATGTTTTCTGGAGGAATGGAAATGATATTTGGAGCTATTGTAGCGGGCGGAATTGGCAGCAGGTTAAATACAAAAGGCGTTCCGAAGCAATTTTTGCCGATAGGCAAACAAAACAAGCCGATTATTATACATACTCTTGAAAAATTTATTCTTTGTAGCGAGTTTAACCATATTTATCTGGGAGTGCACAAAGAATGGGTAGAATATACGGAAAGTTTGCTGGAAAAATATATATCGGATACCGGTAGAATAACGATTGTAAAAGGAGGAGCCGAAAGGAATTTAACAATACTTAATATATTAAGTAAAATTGAAGAAGATTACGGTAGAAGCAGCGATCATATAGCAGTGACGCACGATGCGGTTAGGCCATTTGTTACGCTAAGAATGATAAAAGAAAATATTACGGCAGCACTTGAGTATGGCGCGTGTGATACTGTTGTTGAAGCGGTCGATACCATAATAAAATCGATTGACGGAGATTTCTTAGATTCGGTTCCTAAAAGGAGCGAGATGTACCTTGGGCAGACTCCGCAAAGTTTTAATATAGAAAGTTTTAAAGAAATATACAGCGATCTTTCACAAGAGGAAAAAGATGTTTTAACTGATGCCTGTAAAGTGTTTGCCTTTAGAAATAAAAAAGTCAAGCTTGTGCGAGGCGATGCCTCTAACATTAAAATAACTACTCCAAGTGACTATAAGATTGCAAATGCAATTTTAGGAGGCAATGTATGTGATTAATTATGTTTATCAGCTCGTATCTCCAGGAAATTTCGCAGTTAGCTACGAAGATGTAAATAGCTGTGATGAAATGTTTGTACGACCTCTCTATATGGCGATATGCCAGGCCGACCAGCGTTATTATCTTGGGAAAAGAGATTCGAGAGTATTGAAAGCGAAGCTCCCGATGGCTCTTATTCATGAATCAGTGGGCGAAGTAATATATGACCCATCAGGCGTTTATAATCCTGGCCAAAAGGTCGCCATTATTCCTAACATACCTGCTATTTTCACTCCTGAAGACAATTGCAATGAAGTGATTTTTGAAAATTATCAAAAAGGGTCAAGGTTTATGTCGAGTGGGACTGATGGATTCATGAGGGAGTTTGTCAATGTTTCCACAGATAGAGTCGTGTCGGTTGAAAATGTGGAGCCCAGAATTGCGTCGATATGCGAGTTTGTGAGCGTGGGAGTTCATGCTGTAAGCAGATTTGAAATTTTAGCTCACGAAATAAAAAGCAAGATAGGCATATGGGGGGACGGGAGTTTAGGTTACGTAATTGCTTGCATATTGAGGGAAAAGTTTCCACGTAGTCACATTTCAGTTATTGGGAAGAGCGAATTTAAACTTTCGCAGTTTACATTTGTTGATGAAACTTACCTTGCGGATGATCTCCCCGAAAAATTCGAAGTGGATCACGCTTTTGAATGCGCCGGCGGAAGTGGAAGTTTTTATGCTATAGACGACATAATTAATCATATTAATCCACAAGGGACTGTTATCTTGTTGGGAGTGAGTGAAAATAAAATTGCGATTAATACGAGGGATATCCTCGAAAAAGGGCTTTCTGTTGTGGGTTGCAGCCGTTCAGGGAAAACCGATTTCGAAGGTGCCGCAAAATTATTGACAATCCCTAAATTTCAGAGTAGACTCAGCAGAATAATATTCGAAGACGATCCCGTTAAAAGCATTTCGGATATACACAGAGTTTTTAAAAGCGATCTTAATACGGCGTTCAAAACTGTTTTTAAATGGGATTTGTAAGGTGGAAAAATGTATGCCAAAAATAAGTATTATAGTTCCTATATACAATAGAGAAGATAGATTAAAAAAATGTGTAGATTCTATACTTAATCAAACATTTCGCGATTTTGAACTAATCTTAGTTGATGACGGTTCGAGAGATTCCAGCGGAAAGATTTGTGATGATTATGCTGAAAAAGACACGAGAGTAAGAGTTATTCACCAAGAAAACAAAGGCGTTAGCGATGCAAGAAACGCCGGAATTAAATGTGCTGTTGGAGAATACATTGGATTTGTGGATTCTGACGATTATATTGATGAAAAAATGTACGAAATTTTGTACAATCTTATGCTAGAGCATAATGCGGACATTACTGTTTGTGGTGTTAGAGAAAAATGGTTGGACGACGAGATGCTGGCTTCAAAAAAAGGCAAGCTACTAGTCTTGAATAAGCAGGAAGCTGTTAGATTGCTGTTTATAGGCAAATATCTAACGCTGTATGCTTCCAATAAGCTTTATAAAAGAATCTTTTTTGATAAAGTAAAATATCCAAGCGGGAAAATATACGAAGATACAGTGGCGACCCCGAAAATATTCGCGCTTGCGGATAAAATTGTGTATACTTCTGAAAGTTTATATAATTATGTGAGAAGTCCCGGAAGCATTACTACTTCGGAGTTTTCTCCAAAAGATATGGATATCATAGAAGCGGGCAAAAGTGTGCTTGAATTTGCAAAAAAAGAATTCCCGGAACTTATTAAAGAGGCTGAATATAGATATTTTTGGTCATATATGTGTGTGGTTGATCGCATGGTAACCGGAGAGATAAAGCCTGATGATGATAATTACATGCGGTCAGTTGATTTTTTGAGAAAAAATAAGCTTAAAATTTTGAGTAACCCTTATTTCGGCATAAAACGAAAGCTAGGACTTGTTATATTGATGATATCAAAAAAGGCTTACAGAAAAATCGTTTTGAAAAATGCCAAAATTTCGAAATGATTATATAGTAAAAAATATCTAAACAGAGCAGCCAAAAATCAGAGATGATATCTGAAAAGCGGAGGGGGTGCCGTATGAGCTGTGAACTGAAATTACAATTAAAGTGTCTCAGCAAGTTAGCGCGGCACTTCCTCGTTGCTTTATCGTTTGTAGTATTTTCTTTTGGATATTTTGATAATTCTTTTAATATTATGCTCGTTTCAGTGGCTATGATGTGGGGCTGCAGCGTTATGTATTGTTTTGAAAATTGGAATTCAAGAATGCTGCTATTGATGTTCAATGTTGTCGTATTTGTGTTTCTGATGGGGCGACCGCTCATAGATTTGTTCTGCGGTAGCAAATGGCATTTTTCAGGATATAATGCAAATTTTTTTGCTGTCACGAGCATATACTTGTCATTGATTTCACTAATGTTTGGGCAATGGTTAGGGGAATGCAAAAATTACGGAAATAGTAGAAAATCTCGAATTGTTCGAGAGCATTACGACAATCCTGGAGTGTTTCAAAAGTCGGAATATATCCGTAATTTGGGGATAGTTTCTCTGCTACTATTTTACGTAAGCGTAGTATTTTTATTTGCCGTGGAACTTGAGAAATTGCTCTATATGCAGGGCAAAAGTTACGAAGAAATTTACGTTTCTTTTAAAACTAATTTGCCGTACGCAGTTAACGCTCTGGGTTCTATGTGCAAATATTTTTTATGCATATTTCTCGCGACTATGCCTTCGAAAAGGGAATCACTTTTCCCGCTTGCTCTTTTCATGATTTCGAACGTACCTTGCTTTTTGATTGGCGGACGTTCGAAATTAGTTGTCTGTTTTATTTTTGTTTTAGTATATTTTATGATTCGGGATATACTTGATGATGGAGAAAAGTGGTTCGGAACCACAGAAAAATTTTTGATTTTGGTTGGCAGTCCGGTAGCTCTTGCGTTCTTAGGGGCTTATAACTATATGAGAGAAGGCAAAAAAATTGCTCCAAGTGGATTCTTTGATCTCATAATTGATTTTTTTTATAAGCAGGGGGTATCGTTTGAAGTCCTAAAGATTGGCTATAATACTATCCCCAAGATAAAATATACCGGATTTGTGAATTATACTTTTGGGGAAGTGGTAGATTATTTGCTTCATGGAACTTTGGCGCAGGTTTTATGGGGGGCTGAATCTCTCGGTAGTGGGCAAACTCAAAAGCTTGGGCTATACAGTAGTTTGCTTGCAAACCGGATGGCGTACACTGCTTCAAAAGCTCAATTTTTGAAAGGCCACGGATGGGGATCCTCGTATTTATTGGATACATACGCTGATTGGGGGTATGTTGGAATAGTTGTTTTCAGTTTGTTGTTGGGATGGTTGTTTTCTCGCATGATATTTTATTTTAAAAAAGGCGTTTTTCCAGCTACGATGGTGCTTTTAGTGCTTACCTCGATTTACTATTGCCCTCGCAGTTCTGCGACTTTTTGGATGAGTTTTGTTGTGTATGCTCAGTGCTGGGTTTCCGTAGCTTTATGTTTTCTGTGCGCCGGAATATGTACAAAAAAATATTCAATAAGAAGACTATATTTTAGATGAGCCGAAGGTATGATGCCGAAGCGTTTTTGTGGAAGGTTTTATTGCAGTGAATTTTATGATATAATCTAAATCTAAATTAATTATAAAAATATATTTTTTTAATAATGAAAGGTTGTGAAAGAGCCTGTTGGGCTTATATGATGTTTGAACATTTTGGACTTAAAGATATATTTATTGTTTGCAAAAAATACGTCGTTTTGATTTTATCGTTTGTTTTTTTGGCAATTTGCGTTTTTGGAACGATAACTTTCAAGAATGTGCAGTCTATATCCTTGCCGGAAAAGTCTGTAGGCACAGATACTTATGCTGCCGTAGCTTCGTACCATATCAAATTTGATGACGCAAAATTAGCAGAGATTAATGATTTTTCCGACTATTTGAAATCATTGACAAAAAGTTGTGTTGATATTTTGAACAGTAGTGTTTGTTCGGAGTACATTTATAATTCTTTGAAAAAGAAATACACTACCGACGAAATAGCGAGACTCAGCGAATTTGCAAAGAGCAAAAGAAAAGACGAAAAGTTCATTCCGATTGATGCCATGAATAAAGTTTATTTGGTAAAAGTTCGTGAATGTAGTATGGTTTTTGATATTTATGGCGTAGGATATACCAAAAAATTTGCAGAAGACGTCTTGAATGCATGTATTAGCTTTATCGACGGTGAATTAAGCAACTCCAAATTTGATTTCAAATTAGAAAGTTTCGGAAAAACGGTAAGAACCATCGAGTCGTTTTCTCAAATTAATACCGAAAGCGAAGAAGAAAGTTCGTCTTTCGTGAACTCGGCAACCAACGTAGAAGTAAGCAAGAAAAGTATTCTAGCCGTAGTGATTAAAAGCGGTATTTTACCAGTTTTAGGGCTTGCAATTTTATTAGTATTTGCATTAGCGCTTAAAGATTTTTTTGATCCTACTTTAAACAGAAAATCTGATTTTTGTGAATATGAAATCCCGGTAATTGGGGAAATAATTGAGAAATGAAATTATAAAATAAAAACCGAAAGTGTGAGTTATTAATGCTTAATTTTAAAAATAAATTCAAAGCAGATAGATCTGACGAATCACTTAAGTATACGTCTAATAGCATTCTCAGGATGCTGCCCGATTTGGATGATAAGTTAATAGCTTTTACATCTTCTGCGAATGAATGCTCATATTACGATACTTTGAAAAAAGTATTTGAGATTTTGAAGCTCAAGGAAGATAAAATTTGTGTTATTTATAGCTATATTAATTCCGGTGAGCCGAATCTAAGAGAAGTCGACTGTGGCCATTTTGTCGCTGAAAATCTCAAGTCAGGCGAATTCAAAAAACTTGTTGATGAATGCAAAAAGAAATTTGATAAGATATTTGTAGTTGTTCCTACAGTGATTGTTTATGCAGATGCTTTGGAATACGCTAAAATTTGTGCGAATGTAATTTTAGTCGAAAAATATATGCGCTCAAAGTATTCGGAATATGAAAATACGCTTGACGTACTCAAAAATTTTGGTATTAATATTTGCGGAGTTATAGCTAGAAAATGAAAATTATTCGGGAGCTAAAATTATGAGAACCAAAAACTCTATGATAAACATATTGGTTAGTTGCTTTTCTTATGGGATCATAATGATAGGCTCTTTCGCCACGCGTCAAATTTTTGCAAATACGCTCGGATTGGAAATTGTTGGTATTGAAGGTGGCTTTTTAAACGTTGTTTCGGTACTTGCTATTGTTGAGCTTGGATTAGGCGTAGGCATAGTGTACAAGCTCTATAAGCCGATTGCTGATAAAAATTGGGAGCAAGTCGGAATTATTTTGTGCTTTTTACGTAAGTGCTATTTTGTTATCGCATTTTCAATAATCGGGCTCGGACTTATTTGCGCGTATTTTGTGGTTGCTCCTATTAAAGAAGATTTTTCAAAGTTATGGCTCATGCAAATTTTTATGCTTTATGTTATGGATGTGGTGGCGTCATATCTTTATTCTCACAAAAGAGCGATGTTCATTGCTGACCAGAAAAATTATATAAATAATACAGTTCACATCGTGGTTCAAATACTTTTATTTGTTTGCCAAATAGCAATACTTAAGATTTTTGGTTCGTTCGAACTTTATTTGCTGTGCAAAATAATTTTTAGAGTGGCTGAAAATTTTATTATTTCTTATAGATTCGATAAATGCTACGGTTTTATAAATTTGAAGACAAAAAAAGAAATGCCGGAAATTGAAAAAAAAGACCTATTCAAAAATATGAAAGCGCTTCTTTGCCATAAAATTTCAGGGTTTGGCGCAACTACTGCTTCTAGTTTGATCATAATGTATTTTATAAGTTTGCGCGAAAATGGGATTTATTGCAATTATATGTTGATAGTTATGGGCCTTAATACTATAACGGGCGAGGTGTTCAATGGCGTTTTGGCAAGTTTTGGGAACTTACTTAACACTTCAAGCCGAAAAAAAGTTTACGATAATTTTAAGATACTTTATTTTATAAATTTTTTGATGTATTCTTTTATTGTTAGTGCGTTTTTATGTTTGTCTATGCCGTTTATTAGTTTATGGACGGGGGAAGGTTCTGCATTTGGTCTAGCTACTACTGTTTCTATTGCTGTTTATCTTTATGTTTATGGTATACGTCAGTCTATTACTATGGCAAAAACCGTTGCGGGGATTTACGATCCTGACAAGTATATGGCAATTTTGGGCGCAGTCGTAACTTTTGTTGTGTCTTTAATTTTGGCGAAACCCTTGGGGATAATTGGCGTCATGATAGGCAACGTCGTTGGAATAATGTCAGTTTCTTATTGGGTACAGTCATATTTGGTTTATGACGAAGTGTTTAGGATGAGTGTCAAACCATATCACAGTAAGTTTTGCCTTTACACTATTTTAAGTGCTATATATTCAATAATGTGTTACGCGGCTTGCGGAACCCTGAAAGATAACACCGAGATAATAAATTTTGTGAGTAGCTTGATTGAAAGTGTTGGATTAAAAACATTGACATCAGTTCATATAGCAGAAATAATAGTTTATTTTGCTGTGTGTGCAATAATTCCGAATACGATAAATTTTATAGTATTTTTCAGAACTACAGAATTTAAGGAATTAATGCGAGCAGGCAAATCTTTGCTCAAAAGAGTAAAAAAGTAAAGAAAGGCGGTTTTGGAAAATGTTATTTTCTTTGCTTATGTATTCCATACATGTTGTTTTGCCGTTTTTGGCGGTTTTAATCGCATATTATTGTTTTAAATCACTTTTTGGGAGTCTCAAGCCTATTCGCCCTCTGATTGTCCTTTGGAATCGTGTGACTACGGAAAAAATTCCAATTGTTTATTGGGAAAATTCGATAGGACGTGATAAACACTGTGACATCGTTTTGGATAGTCCGTCTGCTTCGCGTGATCACGCCGTTCTTTTTCGGCGTAAAAAAGGCTGGATAATATCTGACACTAACTCTAAAACAGGCGTATTTTTGAATGGCAAAAAAATAGAAGAAGATACGAGAATCCTCCTTGGCGATACGATAACTATGGGCGGAATACCGTTCGAAGTTTGCGGCGCCGAGGTTATGTCGCTGAAGAATTTCAAGTCAGAAAACACCAATTTTAAAACTTATTCTGGTTCGGCGCTTTTGATGCTGGTTAGTATTTTTCAAGTTTTGTCAGTTATGAATATTTGCTTTATTCCGGAAAGATTCGACTATAAACCGTTGGCAATTGTAGGGTTTATGCTTGGCATGGAATGGATAACATTTATAGTTACTAAATATCTGTTAAAACGCAACAATTTTGAAATAGAATCAATAGCTATGTTTTTGAGCGGAATAGGGATTGTGAATTTGTGCGGGATAGATAGTGATGATGCCCTGACTCAACTTGTGGCTATGGTGATAGGAATATTATTTTTTGAATTTATGGTTTTGCTCATAAAAAATGCAGATTTTTCAATGAAATTGAGACCATATGTTGCGCTGCTTGCGGCCGCATTGTTAGCTGTGAATTTGATTTTTGGAAAAACAAGAAATGGTTCTCAAAATTGGATATTCATCGGTGGATATTCAATTCAGCCTTCTGAATTTGTAAAAATTGCGTTTATATTTTTTGGCACATCAACTATCAAAGGCATTCAGACGACAAAAAATTTAAGTTGGTTTGTGTTATTTTCTGTTATTTGTATGGGTGCGCTGTTTTTGATGGGTGATTTTGGTACGGCTTCAATATTTTTTGTAACATTCGTTTTAATCGCATTTATGCGTTCAGGGAGCATAAGAACAGTTATTTTAACGTGCGTTACGGCCGTTCTGGGGATAATATTTATTTTAAAATTCAAACCGTACATAATGGCTCGATTCGCAGCTTGGCGCCATGTTTGGGATCATGTTAATGATATAGGTTATCAGCAAACGCGCGTTTTGACTTACAGCGCGAGCGGAGGGCTTCTTGGCCTTGGAGTAGGTGAAGGCTGCCTTAAGTATGTTTTTGCGGCTCCAAGTGACTTGGTTTTCGGTATGCTTTGTGAAGAGTGGGGAATGATACTTTCGATAATAATTTTGCTTATGATAGTATTATTGGCTATTTATGTGAAAAAGGCATGTACGCAGTGTAGATCTGTCTTTTATACGATTTCTTCTTGTTGCGCGGCTGGAATGATAGTTTTTCAAATGATCATGAATGTGTTTGGTGTGACGGATATTTTGCCGCTTACCGGAGTTACGTTGCCATTTGTGAGTATGGGTGGTTCGAGTCTTATTTCTGTTTGGGCGCTTATTGCGTTTATCAAAGCTTCTGATGATCGAACTTATTCAAGAGCATGATTTTTTCGAGAGTCAAATTGGGGCCGAAGAGATTGAAAACAGTTTAAATATAAAGATTAGAATTGGGTGATAAAATGCGGAATATGAAATTTAGGTCTTTAATGTTATACGCGATTATAATCGCCTTTTTTGCTGGGATTGCGTTTTACATATACGAATATATCAACGAATCAGCCGTATGGGCGTTTTCTTCCGTGAATAGGCATCTTTCCGACGGTTCTATGTCAGGAGGGAGAATATTAGATAAAAACGACGAAATTTTAGCTCAAACGTTGGGCGGCAAACGTGTTTATCACCATGATGCCGACGTGCGCAAAGCCATGTTACATATAGTTGGAGACGGTTCTGCTCTTATACCTACGAGCATACAGAGTAGGTATAGCACAGAACTTTTCGGATACAATTTTGTTACTGGTTTTGGTGCGCCGGAATATTTTACTACAAATCAAGATATAAAACTTACTGTGGATTCGAAAATTTGTGCTACGGTTGCCAAGAGTTTCAAGGATAAAAAAGGTACTGCTCTTGCTTATAATTACCGAACCGGAGAGCTTATTTGTATGGTTAGTTCCCCTAGCTATGATGTTTGTGATCGCCCAGATTGGAGCCGTTGTAATTCTGGCGAATATGAGGGGGTATACATAAATCGTGCGCTTTCTTCGGCATATACGCCCGGCTCTATTTTTAAAGTTTTTACGACTATCGCAGGTCTAGATTACATTCCAGACATTCAATCGAGAAATTTTAATTGTGAAAAAGTGAAAATTATAAATGGCGAGAAGGTCACGTGTATGCAAAAGCACGGAAAACTAAGTCTTATGAACGCTCTGGCAAAGTCCTGCGACATTGCTTTTTGCGATATTGCTACCGAGCTCGGAAAAGCCAAAATGACGGATAAGCTAGAAACATTAGGCTTCAATATGCCGCAGTATTTTGAGGGTATACAGCTTGCTTTGAGCAGATATGACGTCAGCGACGCTTCGGCTGCGGATTTAGGTTGGTCCGGAATTGGGCAATATACGGATTTGGTTAATCCAATGCACGTACTCAAGATTATGGGCGCTCTTGCAAATGGGGGCGTTAGTGTGGAACCATTTATGGTACGTTTGATTTCTACAAACGGTTCGAGTATTGCGGAGAAAACGTCAAGATTTAGTAGTAGCTCTCTTATTTCAAAAGGTACCGCTGATGCAGTTAAAGAAATGATGAGATTTACAATGAAGAATCATTATAAAGATTCGGTTTTCGGTAATATTCCGATGTGCGCAAAAACAGGTACAGCTGAAGTTGGAGGCGACAGTTTGCCACATGGCTGGATGGTCGGATTTTCATACGATGATAACTTCCCTATTGCCTTTGTTGTGATAGTTGAAAACGGCGATTTTGGGATCAAATCAGCCGGCCCCATCGCCGGTTTAATGATAAAAGAAATTCATTCTGCAATGTACCGTTAGAAAATGATTGCAAAACACTGACATTTTTTCAGAATTTTGGTATTAATATTTAAAAAAGACACCTAAGCATAATCGTTGCTCTGCAGCACCGACTGTGCTTTTTTGTTGCACACTTTGTTTTATTATTTTTGCTATTTTTACATTATAACTCGACAATATTATATATATAGTATATAATATTTTCAAAACGTACTTTAAGCGAACAAACTTGTTTATTTTTTGACTTCAAAAATTTTAGAAACGAAAGGATGAGATTTATGGCAAATGAACCAGTAGAAACAAAAAATGAAATAGTAGAAGAAGCGATAAATAAGCTGATGTCAGATGACGAAAAGATTAAAGAAATCCTCACAGCAAATAGCTCTGAAGAAATGAAGGAGGTATTCAAGTCAGTTGGACTGGACTTAACCGACGAGCAACTTGAGGTGTTTAAGAAAAACTTTATTGACGGTATGAACGCTGAAATAAACAAATTACCGGCCGAAAAGCGCGACAAACTTATTAAAGAAGCCTCTGAAGCGGAGCTCGAAGGTATTAGCGGCGGAGTGTTGGAAAACACGCAAAGAGGGCTAGGCGGCGGACTAGTACGATGTAACAATTAAAACTTTATTTATTAAAAATTATG
>CAZDOV010000003.1:0-15141 GCA_964507135.1 uncultured Eubacteriales bacterium
CCCAGCGGCCTTGAGGCGTTGTGTAAAAGCATCGACGGTCTTGCGACAGTCTGGGCTCAACGTGTTTTGCCAAGTCATCGAAGCTACCGCCTCTATGATCAACAATGTATCGTACTAATTCCGCTTCGGTTAAGTTATTTTGCTATTCTGTTGAATTTTATTTTTTCTTACCTGTTTTATAGCAACTTTTTTATCTGGTACCCTTTAAACTCCAAAAAGCTTGACAGCATTTTGTGTTTGTATATAATTATGGTTATAGAATTACAGCCACAGCGGAGGAAAAATTGATAGAATTAAACAGAAAAGACATTAAGTCTATGACGATCAAAGAAATCTCGGCGGATTTTAAAGCTTATAAAATGCCGCCCTTTCGTGCGTTTCAAGTTTACTTTTGGATTTGCGGCGGAGCTGAAAGCTTTAAAAGCATGACCAATATTCCACAAGCGCTCCAGCAAAGGCTGGAAGAAAAGTACTATATTCCAAACATTTCAATCGCCCGCAAAAAAGTATCTAGAGATGGAACAATAAAATATCTTTTTGAACTAAGTGACGGTGGATTGGTTGAGTCTGTTTTGATGAAGTATAACCATGGTTACTCCATATGTATATCCACTCAGGCAGGCTGCAAAATGGGATGCGCTTTTTGCGTTACCGGGCAAAACGGTTTTAAACGTAATTTAAGCGCGTCTGAGATGTTGCTACAAATTGAAGCGGTACAAAAAGATAACGGAATAAGGATCTCAAACGTCGTCTTAATGGGTATGGGTGAACCGCTTGATAATTATGATGAAGTGATGAGGTTTCTAGGCCTTGTTTCCGAGCCGAGAGGCCTTGGGATTGGTATGCGCCATGTTTCGCTTTCAACTTGCGGATTAGCAGATAAAATTTATGATTTAGCGAACGAAAATTTGCAAATCACGCTGTCAATTTCATTGCATGCACCGAACGACACCTTGAGGAGCTCACTCATGAAAATAAACAACAGGTGGAATATCCAAAGCTTGATGGACGCTTGCAGATATTATGTTACGCGTACTAATCGTCGTATTTCATTTGAATATGCTATGATTCAGGGCGTAACAGACACTACGCAATGCGCTACGGAGTTAGCGGAACTGCTCGGTGGTATGCTTTGCCACGTGAATCTGATACCACTTAATAAATCCGGTAATTCGGAATTATGTAAAAGCAGTATCAATAAGATATATTCTTTTAGAAATTCACTCGAAAAAAAGGGGATCCATGCAACCATCCGCCGTACGCTTGGCGCAGATATCGATGCAGCGTGCGGGCAACTGAAAAGCAACAGGTAACTCAGAAACGGAGGATTAAAAATTGGAAGTATTTAGCAAAAGTGACATAGGAAAAAAGCGCACCTCTAATCAAGACCGCGTCGTTCAGAATGTGATATCTGAAACTATGGCATGGGCAGCGGTTTGCGACGGAATGGGCGGTTTTAACGGTGGAGACGTAGCAAGCGAAACTGCGACAGCGAGTATAAAAGAATTTTTGGGGGATTATCTGAAAGACACCCTGACTGACGAAAAAATTCGCGAAATAATGTATGAAGCTGCACATTTTGCAAATGACAAAATTTATGATCTTTCCAAACGTGATCCAAAGCTCGAGAAAATGGGTACCACAATTGTTATGTGCGTAGTAAAAAACGATACTGCGCACATCATTTATGCCGGAGACAGCAGAGCTTATCTTGTGAGTAACGACGCGATTAGCCAAATTAGCGTAGACCATTCAGTCGTTCAAAAAATGCTCGACAGCGGCGAAATAACTCCAGATGAAGCACAAAGCCATCCTCAAAAAAATATGATAACGCGCGCACTTGGCATAGAACCGTCCATTGCTCTTGACTACAAGAAAGTAAATATTTCTGAAGATGACGTTGTTATGCTCTGCACTGATGGCCTTACGAATCACTTGAATTCACTGGAAATATACGAGATATTCAAAAAAGCTCGCGAACAAGATCACGAGAAAAATTTTGCCCCTAAAAACTATATCGAAAGCGTCCCTGAAAAGCTAATTTCTGAAAGTAACAAACGTGGCGGGAAAGACAATATTACCGTATCGATAATCAGTCGGAAATAGGAATCAATTTACTTAATCACGAACAGGAGACAACATTATGGATAAATATACCGGAAAAAGACTGGATGCAAGATATGAAATTCAGGAGCTTATCGGGGTCGGCGGAATGGCCGTTGTATACAGGGCCTATGATATTGTTGAAGATAAAGTTGTTGCTATAAAAATCCTAAAAGATGAATTTTTAGGCAATAAGGAGTTTATCCGTAGGTTTAAAAATGAGTCTAAAGCAATCGCGGTACTGTCTCATTCGAATATAGTTAAAGTCTACGATGTTAGCTTTGGAACCAAGATTCAATATATTGTTATGGAATACATCAACGGCATAACGATGAAAGAGTTCATATCTCAAAGAAAAAAGATTTCGTGGAAGGATGCTGTTTATTTCACAAAACAGATTCTATCTGCTTTGAGACACGCGCACAAAAAAGGCATCATACACCGAGATATAAAGCCTCAAAATATAATGCTTTTGAAGGATGGCACAGTTAAAGTCACTGATTTTGGAATCGCTCGCTTTTCACGAAATGAAACTCAAACGATGACCGATAGAGCGATCGGTTCCGTCCATTACATTTCACCGGAACAAGCAAAAGGAAGCATAATCGATGAAAAGGCAGATATATACTCCGTTGGTGTTGTGCTTTATGAAATGTTAACTGGCGCGCTACCGTTTGAAGCAGACAACGCAGTGTCTGTTGCAATAATGCACATGCAATCAAATCCAAAGAGTTTGCGAGAATTAAATCCAGACATTCCAGAAGGCCTTGAAGAAATCACCCTTCATGCAATGCAAAAGCATCCCGAAAACAGATATTCTTCCGCTGACGAAATGCTTGACGCTCTTGAAAAATTTGTAGAAAACCCGAATATTCGCTTCAATTATACTACGTTTTCGAATGATGAACCAACAAGATTCGCAAAAAATTCAGATAACGAAAAAGTTGATTATGGCGATAAATTTAATTACAAAGACGAAGAAAAGAAGAAATCAAAATTTGAGGTAATTGCCGGAGGCATTGCTGCTGCAGTCGGATTGTTCGCTTTGATATTCGTGTTTGTTATAGTATTTCGTTCATGCAGCGGAGGCACTCTCAAAGATATTGACGTCCCTGATTTGCGGGGGATGAAATTTTCTGATGTTCAGAACAGTTATAATTTTGTTTGGAAGGTTGAAGCTGTATATGATCCTTCAAAACCCGAGGGCACAATTATTGATCAAGACCCACTGCCAGGATCAAAAAAGGTCAAAGAAGGCGCATCTATTTCTTTAAAAGTCAATAGTTCTGGCGTATTAGTAACAGTCCCGATAATCAAGGGATTATCAGAAGACATTGCAAAAGCGAAGCTTACTAATGCTGGTCTAAAAAACGAAGTGTTAATGATAGTCGACGAAAATACTGCCGCAGGAATAGTTTGTAACTCTGACCCACAAGAAGGCACCAGAGTTACTGCAGATTCTACCGTCAGACTTTATGTTAGCAAAGGCCCCACAGATGAAAAAATAGTTGTCCCGGACGTTCTTGGAAAATCCCTCGCCGATGCTAAAACCGAAATCATTTCAGCCGGGCTCAAAGTTTCAGATAATGTAGCTACCGAAGACAGCAACAAAGAAAAAAATACTGTACTTTCGATGGATCCGCTACCTGGAGTTTCAGTCGCCAAGGATTCAACTGTAAAGCTTACCGTGAGTTCCGGAGCCAAAAAAGAAACAAAGGTTAAAATATCAGTGGATTTACCAACAAACGTCGACGGTGAAATTAACTTAGTCGTATACGTTGATGGCCAAAAAACAGAAACCGCCACAGTAAAACCAAAGTATAAAAGTACGTATGACATAACAATAGAAGGTAGCGTTGATAAAAAAACAGTAACCGTCGACCTTGACAAACAACCATATAGAGTATACGAAATCGATTTCGATGCTAACCCGAATAGTGTCAAAGTCCTGGAAAAATACTCATATGAAGTAAGTGACGATACTGACGAATCGAAAGAATATTCAAACTAAGTTATTTTTTGACTACAAATTTTGCGCGCTTTAGTGTATAATAACGACAGGCGGTTAAGATACCGCAAGTACCAAATTAAATATTTTATTATGAAATTTGAATGTATCAAATAAAAAGAGGTGTAGCCTTGTGGATAAATTAGTCATATCCGGAGGTAAAAAATTAAAAGGAAGAGTTATTATAAGTGGCGCAAAAAACGCAGCTGTGGCGATTTTGCCAGCTGCTGCACTTTCTGATGGGATTTGTAGGATAGAGAACATACCAAACATAAGTGATATAAATCTTATGTGCCTCATCCTCAAAGATATGGGCGCAAAAGTGAGAATGATAAACGAAAATACCGTGGAAATCGATCCAACACAGATGAATGCTACTTCAGGCCCATATGATTTGATGAAAAACATGCGAGCGTCAAGCTATCTGCTCGGGGTTTTGCTCGGAAAATTCAATGAGGCTAGCGTTTGCCTTCCTGGCGGGTGTAATTTTGGCGTTAGACCAATTGACCAGCATCTTAAGGGGTTTACTGCTCTTGGTGCTAATTGTGAAATTGATGGCGGAATTGTTCATGTTCAAGCAGAAAAGCTTGTCGGCGCCCACATTTATCTGGACGTTGTTTCGGTTGGAGCTACGATAAACGTCATGCTTGCCGCTGTAAAAGCAGAGGGACTTACAGTAATTGAAAACGCAGCTAGAGAGCCGCATATTGTTGACCTTGCAAACTTTTTAAACCGGATGGGTGCCGATGTTACGGGTGCTGGAACGGATATCATCAAAGTGCGTGGTGTCCAAACACTAAGAGGTGCGGAATATTCGATAATCCCAGACCAGATCGAGGCAGGTACGTACATGACTATCGCTGCCGCAACGCATGGTGACGTAATCGTCGATAATGTTATACCAAAACATCTTGAATCAATTACAGCTAAACTTGAAGAAATGGGAATAGATTTGGAAATTGGCGATGATTCGATAAGAGTTTCGTGCGATAAAAGGCTCAAAAAATGCAATATAAAAACAATGCCTCATCCAGGATTTCCCACTGATATGCAGCCTCAAATCACCGCACTTTTATCTTGTGCCGACGGCACAAGCATGGTGACGGAAGCGGTTTGGGATAACAGATTTCGATATGTCGATGAGCTCAGGTGCATGGGAGCGAATATTTCTGTTGATGGACGCGTGGCGGTAATTGAAGGCGTAGAAACTCTCAAAGGAGCCACGGTTCGTGCAACGGATTTGCGTGCAGGCGCGGCGCTCGTTCTTGCAGGACTTTCAGCAAACGGCACAACAACTATTGAAGAAATTCAACATATCGAACGTGGATATGAAAGTATAATTCAAAAACTCATCGGTATAGGCGCAGACATCAAAAAAGTGAGTAGCACTCCATCGGATTAAATAAATTATGCTAAAATAGTTAAGTAGTAAGCTTGGAAAATATAAAATAAAGGTGTTTTGATAGTGAGATTATGTCCATTATGTAGCGGTAGCAGCGGGAATAGCACATACGTAGGCGTTTCAGACACGTGCGGTGTGCTTGTTGACCTTGGGAAAAGCACGAAACAAATTGAAATCCTTTTGAAGAAAAATAATATTGATATAAATAATATAAAATCGATTTTCATCACGCACGAACACGTCGATCACGTCTCGGGTATCAAAGTTTTCACAAAAAAATATGGAACTAAAATCTATGGCTCAGAAGGAACCATAAATGCACTCAAATCGAAGGGCATATTAACCGAAAGCGTGAATTATGAAATCATATACGATCGTGAGATCGACCTCGGATTTGTAAGCGTAAAGCCATTTTATACTTCTCATGATTGTAGTCAAGGTATGGGTTACGTTTTAACAGCTCCAAACGGCAAAAAAATCGCCGTTTGCACAGATCTCGGGTATATTTCGGACGGAGTTAAACAATCCGTTCTGGGCTGCGATTCGATTTTGATCGAATCAAATCATGACGTCAAGATGTTGCAAAACGGGCCATACCCATATTATTTAAAGCGCAGAATACTTTCTGAAATTGGGCATCTTTCGAATGATACATGTTCTGAGTTTTTGCCTGAACTCGTAAAGCACGGAACCCGTGATATAATAATTTCGCACCTTAGCGAAAAAAATAATATTCCAGAGCTCGCCTATCAAACTGCAATTTGCAATTTTGAAAAACACTCAATGAAAGAACAAACAGATTTCCGCTTGTTTGTGGCGCCAAAGCTCAACGATGGCAGAGTGAATGTAACTGTTTGATTCTTATATATTTAGTTAAATTTTCCCTTTTCTGGATTTTTTAACCTGCACTTTTTTAGTCGGCGCCTTTACCGGATAAGGTACATTGATGAGCTTACCATCTGTTGTAAGCTTAAAATTTTTACCTGAAAAATATTCTATTGAGCGCGTCGCGTAGCCCATATTTTCAAACATACCTGAAAAATTCATAGCTTTTGCGTGCAACATTAATATGTAATAATAGCTAACGAACTTAACGCGCTGAGAGTATACCCACAGATGATTATTGTAATCGCAAAAAGCTCTTTCGCTTTCTAAGAAATTCCTAATTACTCCAAGCGAACGGATAAAATCATTTATTTTTTCAACATTCATAGTGTGAAGAATACTGGTATGACGGCTGGTGTAATTGTATAGAGAATCGCTGATCAATACTATTTTTTCTGCGTAATAAAATAATTTTGGTGACGTTGCTATGTCTTCAAAGTACATATCGTCAAATTCAATGTTGTTTTCAAAAAATATTTTCCTTTTCGACAGTTTATTCCAAACAAAATAGTGTATGCCCATATCCAAAATTAATTTTCGAAGAGCTTTGGTTTTTGAATAAACGCCAGGGAGAGAACTAAATGGCATGTGTATTTTAAGATCTTTTTCAGGATAATACATATTAAAATTGCAGCACGCTATATCAGCACCTGACTCAACAGCTGCATTATATAGTGATTCTAAAAATTTAGGTTCTAAGTAATCGTCGCTATCCATAAAAGCTATGTATTCGCCGCGGCTTATTTTTAAAGCCGCGTTTCTTGCTGCTCCGGGGCCTTTGTTTTCTTGCTCTATTAACTTAAAATTTTCGTTTTCGGCGCAATATTTCTTTGATATAGCTAAACTTCTGTCAGTTGAACCGTCATCAACAAGTATCACTTCGAAATCTTTAAAGGTTTGATTTTTGACTGATTCTAAGGCTTGTTCCAAAAATTCTTCTACATTGTAAATTGGAATGATTAAACTGATTTTCGGATTTTTCATTTTAAAAATCCTCCTTTACCGGATATTTTCTAAAGTTTCCTTAACCTCAGAAGCATCTCCAATTCGAGAAAATGGGGCAAAAACTAAAATATTGAGAAAATATGTTATGATTCTCCAGATCAGTATTGCTGATTTTATTATATCTGATTTGAAGAACATATTAAAGAATACATAAAAACTCCCCTCGGCAGCTCCAGAACCACCGGGAAGGGGCGTAAACGAAGAAACCATGGTTACAAAAGCTTGACTTGTTATCATATCAACAGGGCTAGCTCCGCTAAGATTAAAAGCTCTGTATATCGCATATGGAATTATAAATATGGATGTCAGCTGTAACAATGTTAATATGCACGTCAATACTAGTATTCCTTTGTTTCTATAAAGTTTAGAATTGCTTTCGTGAAAAAACTCGAGCTGACTTCCAATTTTTTGTAATTTTTCTTCAGGATTTTTTATTAATCTAATTTTCGCCAAAAAATGTACTGTGGCGCGTATAACTCGTTCTGTTAACTTACGATTAAATGAAAACATATAGACTAATACAATCACTGCAGCATGGGAAATAAATCCAAAAAGAGCTAAACTTATCATCAAACCACTCATATTACCGTTAAACAAATCAAAATTAAATATTAGTGCTGCCAAGCTATAAAAAGTTATCATAGTTTGATAGACCAGAAATTTTTGAATCAAGGAAGACGTTGCCACACCTGTATCAACATTTTGCTTTTTCATACAATAAATTTGCATCGGCTGTCCACCAATAGCTCCTGGCGTAATAACACTAAAAAATTGCCCCACAGCGGTAGATTTTATTGCTTTTTTCAGGGTGTATCTTTTATCGTAATTGCTTGTAACTCTAAACAAAATGTAAGCATCTATTGCAACGTTGCCAAACTGAAACAAAATTGCAGCAAAAATCCACCACCAATTAAACGATGCCGCACTTTGAGCAAGATCCATAAGCCCGTTTTCGGATGTAAAAAAATAAATTATAAATCCTAGCGGTACCATTAAAGAAATTATGTTAAATATTTTTTTGCCATCTATCTTTTTTGTCACTTTTCCCTCCGATTTTTGAGATATAGCGATATGAATTAAAAAATACTTCTAAAAATAGAATACTTTTATTTTGCATAAAGTCAAGTCGAAAAAGCATATTTATGTAGTTATAGAGTTAGCACAACTTGCTTTGCTTGAATAATATGTCATATATTGATTTTTGCGTTGTTAGGTTGTGAGGTATTTAATGGCAAAGCTTATCATTGATGGGGCAAGACGTTTAAATGGAGAAGTAACGATTCAAGGTTCAAAAAATAGTGCATTGCCTATATTAGCTGCATCTATTCTTGCCGATAGTGAATGTATTATACACAACTGTCCTTTAATTTCTGACGTGGCTATAACATTAAAAATTCTGGAGCACCTTGGTTGTAAAGTTAAAACTGAAAAAAATACAGTTTACATAAATTCGTCAAATATTATGAAAAATAATATACCAAATTTGTTGATGAGAGAAATGAGATCGTCTATAATATTTTTAGGAGCGTTGATTTCCGCTGTCGGAAGCGCCGAAATTTCTCTCCCGGGGGGTTGCGAGCTCGGCCCTAGGCCAGTTGACTTGCATTTAGACGGTCTTAGACAACTCGGGCTTAAAGTAGAAGAGGGCCATGGATGCATTAAATGCGATGCGTGCGGCAACCTTGAAGGGTGCAATATTTCGCTTTCGTTCCCTAGCGTAGGGGCGACGGAAAATTTGATTTTAGCCGCAGTTAAAGCCAGAGGCACCACAGTTATTAATAATGTTGCCAAAGAGCCTGAAATATTTGACTTAATAGAATTTTTAAAAAAATGTGGAGCTAAAATTCGCTGTTCGGGAGATGGAGCCGTAATTATTGAAGGCGTAAATAAATTACACGGCACAGAGCATACGGTCATTCCTGACAGAATCGCCGCTGTAACATATATGGCTGCAGCAGCCGCTACCGCTGGCACTATTACAATAAAAAACGTTATTGAAGATAATATAAGTGCAATAATCCCAATTTTTGAAGAGTCTGGGTGCATAGTTCAAAAGTTTGACAAAAATATATTGGAGATAATATCACCATCAAGACCGTACTCCAATAGACTCATAAGGACGATGCCTTATCCGGGATTCCCCACAGATGCGCAAGCTCCTATAATGGCTATGTCTTGCGTAGCTGATGGAACAAGCGTTTTTGTTGAGAACATCTTTTCAAACAGGTATAAACACGTAGGAGAACTATTAAGACTCGGGGCTGACATCAAAGTTGAAGGCAGAGTAGCGGTAGTTGAAGGTGTGAAGCAACTTTCCGGAGCAGAAGTCTCTGCGACAGATCTTAGAGGTGCAGCGTCATTGGTAATTGCCGGCTTAAGCGCGGAGGGAATTACAAAAATTTCCGGCATCAGCCATCTCGACAGAGGGTACGAAAATCTGGAAAATACTTTAAGCAGTATTGGCGCAAAAATAAAAAGAGTATAGAGCTATATTTTTAATCAAAGCTATAAAAATACACAGGAGTAAAAACTCAAATGGAACATAAAAAAATTCGGAGAACTCCCCTTAACAAAAAAAATCTTAGAAAATTCAGAATTCAAAAACGCCGCAAACGACGGCTTATGTGGAGACGGCTGGGAATAATTTTAGCGTTTTTAGTTACCGTAGGTGCTTGTGTGTGCGGAATAGCACTTATTGTGAGCAACGTGTTTTGCGTAAAGGAAATAACTGTTGAAGGCAACACTCTTTATGGGGATAGAGAAATATTAAGCACGATTGATATAAATCTTGGCGATAGCCTAATATTCCTAGACACTTCTAAATCAGAAAAAAAACTTTACGAGAATTTTAAATATATCGATGATTCGAAAATATGCAAGGAATTTCCGGATAAATTAAAAATAGTTCTCGAAATGGCGTCACCTAAAACAGCTGTTTATAAGGATGACGGATTTTACATAATCAGTGAAAAAAATAAACTTCTGGACGTAGTCGCAGAACTCCCGTCAGAAGTAATAGAAATCAAGGGCCTTGATTTTGAAGTTCGAGATAGCACAAAAATTGTTTACACTAATCAAGAACAACAAAAAGTTGCCCAACAAATCAGAAATGAATTTTCCAGTGCGGACTTAAACAGTATAAAATCAATAGACTTGACAGCTTTAGATAACATATGTGTTAATTACGACGGAAGAATTGACATTATTTTGGGCAATTCAGATGATATGCACTACAAAATAATAACAGTTAAAGAAATTATAACTCACAAACTTAACCAATATGAGAAAGGCGTGCTTGATCTAAGGAAGCTCCCTAACAATAACAAAACTTACTATACTCCCGTCACCAATTAAACTTGTCAGAATAATAGTTTATGATTTGTTCTGTATGATTTTCATATCTTTGTTTTGATTTTCTAGAAATATATATTTTAAATTACTATGCCAATAAGATTTAAAATATATGGCAACAATTAAATACACTTCACCTGCATCGACGCAATGGTACAACAAACAATCTTTTTGGCTCCGCGATCTTTTAGAGTTTTTATACATTCTTTTAGGGTATTTCCGGTAGTAATTATGTCATCACACAAAATAAAGCTCTTATCATGTATATCTGTGCCATTTATTACGGAAAAAGCACCAGATAAATTCTCTTCGCGCTCTTTAGCGTTAAGGTTGTGCTGCAAAGGCGTCTCACGGGTTTTTTTAAGGACGTTGTTCATGGGTATAGACAAATTCTTACTAATTTCTTTTGCCAAAAGTTCAGATTGATTGTATTCTCTTTCTAAAATACGATTTTCAGAAAGGGGCACGGCACAAACATAATCAACGTCGTTAATATCAATATTGTTGATTTTCAAATTCTCACAAATTTTTTCAGAAATAATTTTAGCAAATGGCCGTGCATATTCAGTATGGCCTTGGAATTTAAATTTCAAAATTGCTTTTCTAATTTTTTCTTTATATTTAAAAGGCGAAACACATACAATTGTTTCGCCGGATTTAGCATATGGAATAAATCGTATTATTGTTTCTGAATCAACTTCTTCGCCGCATGAATTGCACAAATATTCATTAAACGAAATGACATCACCACAAAGCACACATCTCTTCGGGAAAACCAAGCTTATCAAAAAATCCTTGATTTTAAGAATATTCACCGTATCAGTCACTCCTCTTCAAAGCATCGTGCCACTTCCTCAAGCAGCTCGTCTTCACTCAGAGATTCCCCTGATATGTCTACGTCTGGCACAACTCCGTGTTTGAAAAACTTTTTTTCACCAGAAACCACATAAAATGCATCGGGAATAATCATCGCAGAGTTGTCGGAAAAAACGATGCTTTTTTCTCTCACCGCGTTGCCAGCAGTCGTCACTCCAACATGTTTGGCCTCACAAAAATTTTTCAAAGCTTCTGTAAAAACCTCAGCCAAGCCAGACGTTTTTTTATCAGTTAAAACCACAAACTTGGCCAAAACACCTTTTTCAGAACTGGAGCACACGACTTCGCTTTTACCAGAAGAATCAACTGTTTTAACTATATCGCCTTCAGGAGCAATATATTCAAGAGCCTTGAACACTTCTTCTTCAGCGCCTCTAGAAACTCCTCTCAAATCAACTGCAATTTTCCGCATATCACTTGAAATCAAACTATTCAAAGCATCTATAAAATTTTCAGAAAAACCAGCTCCAAAGCTGCCACATTTTACAAGAGCCACATCATCATCCAAAACTTGCACGCTAACATCGCCAGGCAAATTTTCAATTTCATCCTTATAGGATTTATAATCATCAGCACTTAGAAATCTACAATTTTGATCATTAACACCATTGATATATCCAGAACAAGCGCCATCTATCAGTTTGTCATCGTTTATTTCTCCAATGTAACTTTCGCGGATATTATAATCCACTTCGCTAAGTTTCGAATACATTTTTTGTTTTTCTTGTGTATAGCTAACTATATCGTTAAACTTTTTCATCGCTATGCGATATCCCAAAGAGTAAACCAACGCTGCCGAAACAAATAAACACGCCAAGAAGATTCCTATCGGTACTTTTTTGCTAAAAATGCCTTTCGATTTGTTCATGATTTGGCACCTTCTTCGTTAAAAATCAATAATTCAAAATATTTCTTGGATTAGTACGTTTTCCGTTAACTCTATATTCAAAATGCAGATGAGGTCCAGTTGAACGTCCTGTGCTTCCTGCCTTGCCTATGACTTGCCCTTTTGAGACTTTTTGACCTTTCGAAACGCCAACAGAACTAAGATGACCGTAAAGTGTGAGTTTCCCGCTACCATGATCTATGGCAACATAATTCCCGTATCCGCCACCCCAGCCGTCCGTACAAGCTATTATCACCGTTCCGCTGTTTGCGGCGAGTACTGGTTGCCCATAAATACTTCCATTTTTCCTGTCTCCTCCAATATCAATCGCACCATGGACCCCAGAACGACCTTCAGTATCATTAAATCCAGAAGTAATATGATAATATCCTGCAACTGGCCAGGTGTATTCACCGGAAGCAACTGAATTTTCGGATTTAGGGGCACTCCCTTTGACTTCACCAGAACTTTGATTTTTTTTCTGCTGTTGTTCTTTTTTTCGCTGTTCTTCTGCCCTCCTGCGGGCTTCTTCTTTTTTTCTTTCTTCTTCTATACGTTTTTGCTCTTTCGCTATTTCTTCATCAATAGCCTTGATCTCCGCATCATTATAATCAATATCTTGTTGAACGCTTTTTGAAAATTCTTTCAATTTATCAATCAGTTTTTCGCTTTCTTCAACAAGATTTTGAAGTTCAAACCTGTTTTTTTCAAGATCGGCTTTTTCGGCTTCTTTATCTGATTTAGTTTTTTCAATTTTGCTCTTTGTATCCTCTACTTTTTTCAAATCTGCTTTCAAATCATCCATAAGTCTTTGCATAGTGCGGCTCACAGCACGTACCATATCAAGCTTATCAATAAAATCGTCAAAACTTTTGGCTCCCAAAATAATATCCAATGTTGTGGTTTCGCCAGTAACATAAATCGATTTCAAACCTCTTTTTAAAAGCACACACTTGTGAGCTATTTCTTTTTCTATCTGTTCGACCTGCTGCTTAAGAGATTTAATTTCTTTTTCCAATTCTAATATGTACTGATGAGATTCGTCAATTTGGCACTGAATGATAGCCATCTGTTCGTCAAGATTATTTTTACGTTTTTCTTCTTCGTTCACTTCACCATTTGCATTTGCAAGCTGTTTTGCGAGTTCTTTTTGGCGATTTTGCCGTTCGGCTTTTGAACGTTTATACTCTTCAAGAACACTAGTCGCAGTGGTTTGAAACATGCAAGGGCTGGTGGCTATCATTAAAGAAGCGTTTAAACACACTATATATTTAATTAACTTTTTACCACGCAACGACTTCACCTCCTTCTTTTGAAAGATATCTTTTAATCGAAATAAGGCTTCCTACTACCCCAAAAAGGATACCAGCTATTGTAAACATGCCCAAAACATACCAAATTATCTCAGTAGTCTCTGCTCCCTGAAATGGCAAAATGCCCTTTATTAAATCACAAACGCCATCATAAACAAAATAGAGGACAACTGTAGATATAATCGCAGAAATTATGCCTATTGTCATGCCTTCAATAACAAATGGCGCCCTAATAAATCCATTCGTAGCACCAACAGATTTCATAATACTAATCTCAAATCTACGGCTATGCATTGCAATTTTTATCGTATTTGAAATGATAAAAAGAGAAACTATCCCCAATGAACACACAATTGCAATGCCGGCTTTGGCGACCAAACTATTAAAATCCGAAAGTTTTTTTGCTGTTTCGCTTCTATCGCTAACGCTATCAACATACGGAATAGACTCTATTTGAGAGATAGTTTCATTGTAAAGCGACAAATCCTGCATGGTAATATGGTAAGCTTCCGGAAATGGATTATCGCCCTCTTGAACTATTTCATAAAGCTCCCCAAGAACGTCTCTATATTTTTCAGCTGCTTGATCGCTAGAATAGTAACTGCAGCTAACAATATTTGGAACCGAGGAAATCTTTTTTCCTGCTTCCAAAATATTTTCTCGCGTAATATTTTGCTCCAAAAAAACCGTCATGCTATTACGATGCTCAACTAGCTTAAGCGTTTTATTTATATTAAATGAAATAAGCATCGCTCCGCCAGTCAAAATCATGCAACACACCATAACTAAAATCGAGGCCATTGTCATAATGCTATTGCTTTTAAGGTTCTTAAACCCTTCCTTAAAAAAATACTTAACGTAGTGTGCATTCATTGCTTTTTACCTCCGGGAGGAATGTCGTTTATTATCTCGCCACCAACTATTTCAACAACCCTAAAATTAAAATGTTTTACAATAGACATATCGTGAGTAACCATAACTATGGTTGTCCCACACTTGTTAATCTGTTCCAAAAGCTCCACAATTTCAAGAGACATCGCCGGGTCGATATTCCCAGTAGGCTCGTCCGCTAAAATCATTTGTGGATTATTTACAAGCGCCCTGGCAAGGCCCACACGCTGTTTTTCTCCTCCCGAAAGATCCGCGACTTTCTTTCTTGCCTTACCATTCAAGCCAACCAAATTAAGAACATACGGAACTCGCCGGCTAATTTCCCGGCTACTAGCCCCAACAACATGCATAGCAAACGCCACGTTTTCAAACACTGTTATCTTTTCTATAACTCTAAAATCCTGAAAAACTATGCCCATTG
>CAZDOV010000004.1:0-6911 GCA_964507135.1 uncultured Eubacteriales bacterium
CGCCGCGGCGAGGCCCTAACTTAGTGATTCGTGTGTAGCCACCGTTTCTTTCTTTGTAAGCTGGGGCAGTTTCGTTGAAAAGTTTTCTAACAACATCTTTTTTTGTAATAAACGCCATCGCCATACGCTTGTGATGGAGATCATCGACCTTGGCGAGCGTGATCATTTTTTCTGCAAGTGAGCGAACCTCTTTTGCTCTCGTAAGAGTAGTCTCAATCCTATCGTTTTCCAAAAGAAATGTTACAAGAGCCCTGAGCATTGCTAATCTGTGAGATGTCGCCCTTCCGAGCTTTCTTCTACCGGACATCAAACCAACCTCCTTATATTATTCTTCTTCCTCTACTGTATTTTCACACACTGGCGCTAAATCCATTCCCATTGAATGCAGCTTCTCAATAACCTCATCCAACGATTTGCGGCCCAGATTCCGCACTTTCATCATTTCATCTTCACTCTTACTTATAAGATCCTGAAGCGTATTTATACCGGCGCGCTTGAGACAGTTATAAGACCGAACTGAAAGTTCCAGGTCATCAATAGTCAAATCCACGCTCTTGACGCTGGGGCTAGATTTCTTTTCGACCATCAAAGTTGTGCTTCCCCCCACATCAGAAAGTGCAACAAACAGATCAAGATGATCAATGAGTATCTTACCTGCCAGCGACACTGCTTCTTCTGCCGTAATAACCCCATTCGTCCAAACCTCCAAGGAAAGTTTGTCGAAATCTGTGATTTGGCCAACACGAGTATTTTCGACAACGTAATTGACCTTCACAACAGGAGTATATATGGAGTCAACAGGCAGTACACCTATGCCATTTTCAGCGCCATTTGCTTTATGACGTTCTGCGGAAACGTATCCGCGCCCCCTGCTAAGGGTAATCGTCATATGGAATTTGGCTCCTTCTCCTAACGTCGCTATATGATGCTCTGGATTGATTATCTCGACATCGCTGTCGTGTATAATCATTCCTGCCGTAACATTGCAGGGCCCAACCGCATCGATTTCGACGGTTTTGTCTTCGTCACAATAAAGCTTCGCCAAAACATCCTTGACGTTCAAAACGATCGCAACAACGTCCTCTTTA
This sequence comes from uncultured Eubacteriales bacterium, assembly GCA_964507135.1. GTDB lineage: Bacteria > Bacillota > Clostridia > Oscillospirales > Acutalibacteraceae > UMGS1491. The sequence continues at coordinate 1,089 of CAZDOV010000004.1, forward strand.
ACGCCCGGAATTGTAGAAAACTCATGCATCACGCCGTCAATTTTAATGCTATTAGGGGCAACGCCAGGCAACGAAGAGAGCAAAACTCTCCTGAGACTATTCCCCAAAGTGTTGCCAAAACCTCTTTCAAGCGGTTCAACAACAAACTTGCCGTATTTTTTATCTTCGGAGATCTCCTGCAAGCTAATTCTGGGTTTTTCTATTTCAATCATCAAATCCTCCTATAAAACTTTAAGTCAAAATTCCATGCAAAAGTCGAAATTATTCAACTGTTATTTGGAGTACAATTCGACGATTAGTGTTTCTTGAACTTCAAGATCGATATCTTCACGTGCAGGCAAAGCGACCTTAGTAGCTTCAAATTTAGCACTGTTAAGTTCAAGCCATTTTGGAACCGTATGCGCTTTGGTCTCTTCAAGAATAGATTTAATTCTGACGCATCCTTGCGACTTTTCGTTGATAGAAATCTTATCACCAACACGCACCAAGAAAGATGGTATATTCACGCGGACCCCATTGACCATAAAGTGTCTGTGCAAAACCAGCTGTCTGGCTTCTGCTCTGGATCTCGCCCAACCCAAACGGTAAATAACATTATCGAGCCTAGATTCCAATATTGCAAGCAAGTTTTCGCCTTTCTTGCCTTCTTTAATCTTCGTTGCTAAATCAAAATAATGCGCGAATTGATGTTCTAAAACTCCGTAATAACGTCTTGCAGTTTGTTTTGCGCGTAATTGCAAACCGTACTCAGAAACTTTCTTACGTCCTTGGCCATGTTGCCCGGGAGCATATGAATGACGGGAAAATGCGCACTTTGAGCTATAGCACCTCGCGCCTTTCAAAAAGAGCTTTTGTCCTTCCCTGCGGCATAATCTGCACACAGGCCCTGTATATCTTGCCATATTTTAAATTGCACCTCCTAAATTAAACACGTCTTCTTTTTGGCGGACGACAACCATTGTGTGGAATCGGCGTAACATCCTTGATTGCCACTACTTCAAGTCCCACTGCCTGAATAGCGCGAATTGCTGCTTCTCGGCCTGACCCCGGACCCTTTACGTAAACTTCAACACGCTTAAGCCCGTGCTCCATTGCTGCGCGGGCTGCGTTTTCGGCAGCAGTTTGAGCAGCAAATGGTGTGGATTTTTTTGAACCTCTGAATCCAAGACCGCCAGCGCTTGCCCACGAAATTGCATTGCCTTCAAGATCGGTGAGCGTTACGATCGTATTATTAAATGTTGATTGTATGTGAGCAGCGCCTCTGTCAATATTTTTGCTGCGACGACGTTTGCTAACCGTAGTCTTTTTTGCTTGTGCCATTCCTCCTTCACATTAACCTTTTTTCGAATTTGCGGTATTTTTCTTTGGACCTTTTCTCGTCCGAGCGTTCGTTTTTGAACGCTGACCACGAACCGGAAGACCTTTTATATGACGAGAACCTCTGTAGCAGCGAATTTCTATCAATCTCTTGATATTAAGCGCTATTTCGCTTCTGAGATCACCTTCCACTTTGTAATTTTGTTCAATGTGGCTTCTCAGTTGCGCGACTGTATCGTCATCAAGGTCCCTGACTCTGATATCAGGGTTAACGCCAGTTGCTTTGAGTATTTCTTTTGAACGTGTTTTTCCGATTCCGAATATATAAGTAAGACCGATTTCAATCCTCTTATCTCTCGGCAAATCGACACCTGCTATACGGGCCATTCTTACAACCCACCTCCATAATTTTGTTTTATTAATTTATCCTTGCCTTTGTTTGTGCTTTGGGTTTTCACAAATCACCCTAACTCTTCCGTGCCTTTTGATAATTTTACACTTATCGCACATTTTTTTCACTGAAGGTCTGACTTTCATTTTGATTACCTCCTAAATATTTTTGTTTGATCGCGCCTGAAAATATTAATTTTTTGCGTTCATCCGACAATGCAAGAATCACCATTAACGGAATCCACACTGTTATTTGCCGTACTACTCTGCCGTTAGATTCTTATCCAGACGAACATGTTGCGGCGTCCCTTTGGTCCGCCAAACTATGCGCCCTTTGGTCAAATCATAAGGCGTCACTTCCACACGAACGCTATCTCCTACTATGATTCGAATATTGTTCTTGCGGATTTTACCTGAAGGATGCGCAGTCACAACGTGCGTACTACCCTTATTATCGATTTGAACCTCAACCTTAAACTGAGCATTCGGCAACGCTTCCAACACAATACCGTCCAACTCCATCGCTGGTTCTTTACTTGGTTCTGCACTGGTCAACCTTGTATATTCTGCCATATAAAACGAGCAAAAGTCATTGTTTTATAAAAATAACCTAGCTCTCTCCACCACCTATACTGTTAATTTTCACACAATATTTTTGATTTTTTGCCTCATTGAACGGCCTCAAAATTTTCCGAATAGACTTATTACTATTCAAAAAGCTTTCATCAACAACCGTGTTTGTAAGCTTAATATGAATAAGCTTTTTCTTTTTTGGCCGCTCTAATGGTCTGTACTTCCCATCACATACTTTAGCATATTTATCATCAAACGCAATTATTACCTGAAAATCACCTTTGTCATGACCAGCTAAAGAATACACAACCGTTCCTATTTTCAACTGCATTTCGCTTCTCCTTTATTCAGGATCCGTTAAAATAATTGCGCCGGAAGATGTGATCGCGATGGTGTTTTCAAAATGTGCGGATAGCTTTCCATCAACAGTAATAGTAGTCCAACCGTCTTCAAGCACCTTAACGTCACTGGACCCGGCGTTCACCATTGGTTCAATGGCAATCGTCATGCCTTCCCTCAATCGAGCACCATGCCCTGGTTTGCCAAAATTTGGCACCGACGGGTCTTCATGCAACGACGCGCCTACTCCATGCCCCACAAAATCGCGCACCACCGAGTAGCCACGTTTTTTAACATATCCCTCAACTGCGTCTCCGATATCTCCCAAACGAGCACCGACTTTCGCGATTTTAATCGCTTCAGCCAAGCTTTCTTCGGTCGCGTTAAGAAGCTCCTGGGCTTCGCGCGAAATATCACCGCACGCAAAAGTGTAAGCGTTATCACCGTGATAACCTTCAAAGCAAGCTCCAACGTCAACACTGACGATATCGCCGTTTTTCAGAACACATTTTTCAGAGGGTATGCCGTGGATAACCTGGTCATTAACAGATATACAGCAACTTTTCGGATAACCATTATAGTTAAGGAACGAAGGAGCGGCTCCTTGAGATTTAATATACTTTCGAACCGCTTCGTCGATCTGACTCGTAGTAACTCCCGGTTCAACCATAGAACCCGCAAGTTTCAAAGCACGCGCAGAAATCTTGCCTGCTTTTTTCATTACGTCAATTTCTCTCTTTGTTTTAAGTATTATCATAAATACTCACACCTCGAGATTTTTAATAATATAGCTTCGAATTTCTTCGGGAAATTTTGAGCCGTCCACTACAATACGCTTGCCTTGGTTATCATAATAAGTTTTCAAAACATGGGTTTGATCATAATAAACCTTGAGTCGCTCTTTTACTGTTTCCAGTTTGTCATCCACGCGTTGAATAAGGTCTCCTCCGCAGTCATCGCATATTCCTGCTACTTTTGGGGCCATCCCCAAATCAACATTATATGTTCTCGCGCACTGACTGCAAATTCGGCGCCCAGACATTCGTTTGTAAATCAGTTCGTCGTCAACTTCAATGTCAACAACTTTATCTACTCTGATCCCTGAATTATCCAAAGCTTCAGCTTGAACAAGAGTCCTGGGGAATCCATCCAATATAAACCCATTCTTACAATCGTCCGCTTTCACACGATCTTTAACAATACCAATAACGATATCATCCGGCACTAATTGCCCTTTATCGATGTAAGATTTAAGCTCAAGACTCCGTTCATCACCGCTATTCAACGCTGCTCTGATAATATCCCCGGTCGAAATCGTAGGGATATTAAAATGTTTCGATATTTCTGCTCCTTGGGTACCTTTTCCGGCGCCTGGAGCACCTAAAAGTACTATGTTCATGGGCAAAAACTCCTTTTAATGCCGATTTTTTTAGTCCAAAAATCCTTTGTAGTGCTTCATCATAAGCTGTGATTCCAGATGTTTCATAGTTTCCAGAGCCACACCAACCATAATTATGATGGAAGTACCTCCCATGGAAAGATTTCCCATACCGGTAAACGCTGCAAAACCAATCGGCAAAAGCGCGACAAACGCCAAAAACAACGCTCCCATTAAAGTAATCTTCGAAAGGATTTTTCCAAAATAAACCGATGTTGGCTTTCCTGGACGGATGCCAGGTATAACACCATTGCTTTGACGAAGGTTGTTCGCCATTTCAATTGGATCATACGTAATAGCTACGTAGAAATATGCAAACATTATGATGAGGAAGAAATACACTATTGTATACACAGCCCCATTCACCGAAAGCGAATCCAAAACCGTTTTGACCCAGCCCGTTGGCCTAGCAAAAAAATTTATGAAATTCGGTATTGCCAGAATCGAAGTCGCAAATATGATGGGCATAACGCCAGCTATACCGATTTTAAGCGGTATATGCGTATTTTGCCCGGCATAAACCTTTCTCCCCACAGTACGTTTCGCATACTGTATCGGTATTCTGCGTTCAGCATCGTTCATAAACACGATAATCCACATCATGAATAAGAACATAATTATGAACAGCGGAACAAACACATAATACTTCCCAAAATTTTCGGAATCCTCCATCGCCAACATGAAGTATGCGGTAAGCTTTGCAATCAAGCTCGGCATTCTTGAAACAATACCGGCAAACATCAAAATCGATACGCCGTTCCCGACTCCCTTGTCGTTGATTTGCTCTCCAAGCCACATCATAAGCGCCGTACCTGCAGTGAACGTCATAATAATGACAATCGCCGTAAAAACTCCTGAAAATCCTTCGGTATACCTAACGATGGACTCGCCCATGTAGCTACCGTTTTTTAAGTAAAAGTAAAACGCTGTACCTTGCATAAGGCCAAGAGCTATCGTCAAATATCTCGTGATCGCCGTTAATTTTTTTCGGCCTTCCTCGCCTTCCTTTTGGAGGTTTTCGAGATAAGGCAACGCCACCGTCATAAGTTGCATTATGATCGAAGCGTTAATATACGGTGAAACGGACATTGCGAAAATAGTAGCCTGAGCAAAAGCGCCGCCCGAAAGCGTGTCGAGATACGCAAGGATTGCCCCGCCGTCTGCGAGACTCCCCATCATACCAGCAAGAGCTTCGACGTTCAAAAACGGTACCGGTATCACCGAACCTATTCTAAACGCTATTATTATGAAAACGGTAAACAACAACTTTTTTCTTAGTTCCGGTACTTTCCACGAACTTATTAAAGTCTTAATCAATCAGACCACCTCCGCCTTCCCGCCTGCAGCAGCAATTTTTTCAACCGCAGATTTTGAAAACATCTGTGCTTTAACTGTCAGATTTTTTGTAAGTTTTCCATTTCCTAAAACTTTTACCATATCAAAATTACGTTTAATAAGACCCGCTGAAATCATTTCGCTGATATCAACAACAGATCCGCTACCAAACCTCTCCAGATCGCACACATTAACGGTAATAACTTTTTTTGCAAAAATATTATTAAAACCTCTTTTCGGCACTCTCCTTTGAAGTGGCATTTGTCCACCTTCAAATCCTGATCGGACGCCTCCGCCTGAGCGCGCATTCTGCCCTTTGTGACCTTTTCCGGCTGTTTTACCCCAACCTGAACCGTGGCCGCGACCAATGCGTCTTTTGGGTTCTTTTGAACCTTTGACTCTAACCAAATCTTGCAATTCCACTATAGTTC
>CAZDOV010000004.1:6921-14079 GCA_964507135.1 uncultured Eubacteriales bacterium
TTGCGCGCTTTAACACGCTTCAGCTTTGACAAGATATTCAATTTTTCTGATTTTCCCACGAGTTGCATCATTATCAGGTTGAACAGTTTTATCTCCGATTTTTCTTAATCCTAGCGATTTAGCCGTCGCAATATGTTTTTTCAAACGGCCTGCCAAACTTTTGACGAGAACTATTTCAACGTTTTTGATATCCATATTGCCGACCTCCTATTTCAAAATTTCTTCGACCGTTTTGCCCCTCAAAGAAGCAACTTCTTCAGCCGTACGTAAGCTTGCAAGGCCCTTGATAGTTGCCCTGACAACATTGCAAGGATTATTTGATCGAAGAGCCTTCGTACGAATATCCTTTATACCTGCGGATTCAACAACTGCACGAACAGGGCCACCGGCTATAACTCCAGTACCTGGTGCCGCAGGCTTCATCAAAACCTTTCCGGCTCCGAACTCACCGATGATTTCGTGAGGGACGGTACTACCTTTAAGCGGGACCTTGATAAGATTCTTTTTAGCATCTTCAATTCCCTTCCTGATTGCATCCGGGACTTCTCCGGACTTGCCAATGCCGAATCCAACAATGCCGTTGCCGTCTCCTACTACCATTAAAGCCGAAAATTTAAAAATTCGTCCACCTTTTACGGTTTTGGAAACTCTGTTTATAGCAACAAGCCTTTCTTTTAATTCGAATTTTGACGCATCTATTCTAGCCAAAAAATATTCCTCCTTTCTTAATTAAAATACAAGTCCGCCTTCTCTGGCGCCTTCTGCTAATTCTTTCACACGACCATGGAAAATATATCCTCCTCGGTCAAAAACAACCGTCGTAATATTCTTTTCCAGCGCTTTTTTGGCGATCATTAAACCAACTTTTTTAGCGGCTTCTTTGTTTCCGCCGTAACCTTCGAACTCCTTCTCGATTGAAGAAGCCGCGACAAGCGTTACTCCTGCGGTATCGTCGATGATTTGCGCATAGATATTGCTGTTTGAACGAAAAACATTCAGGCGCGGACGAGCGCTTGTGCCCGTGATTTTTCCACGAACACGTTTGTGCCGTTTCAAACGGGCCCGACTTTTATCTGCCTTGTTTAGCATATTTATCACACTCCTCCATTATTTCTTACCGGTCTTGCCTTCTTTGCGGCGAATAACCTCGTTCACGTACTTGATTCCCTTACCTTTATACGGTTCCGGCGGACGTTTTGCACGTATATTTGCCGCAATTTGACCAACTTGCTGTTTATCTGCGCCAAGCACCGTGATCTTATTACCCTGCACCTCAAATTTTATCCCGTCAACTTCAGGGACTTTAACTTGGTGAGAATAACCAAGATTTAAAACCAAAGTATTGCCTTGTTTTTGCACACGATAGCCAACACCGTTAACTTCGAGTTCTTTTGTAAATCCATCAGTAACGCCTTTGACCATATTACTGATCAGCGTTCTTGTCAACCCGTGCAAAGATCTTGATTCTTTTTTATCATCAGGTCTCGTCACTGTGATCACGCCATCATCAATTTCAACTGACATCTTTGGTGGAACATCGTGAGATAACGTACCTTTCGGACCTTTTACAGTCATTACGCCGTCGCTAAGTTTTGCCTCAACTCCAGCGGGAATATTTATAGGTTTTCTTCCAATTCTGGACATTCATGTCCCTCCCTTTTTACCAAATAAATGCGAGCACTTCGCCGCCAACATTTTCACGCCGCGCGCTGCGTTCTGTCATAACGCCTTTGGAAGTAGAGATCAAAGCAATTCCAAGGCCTTTCATGACTTTCGGCATATCTTCAACACTACTGTAAATTCTGAGTCCGGGCTTAGAAACTCTTTTCAGACCTACAATAGCAGGCTTCTTATCTTCGGTATACTTCAAGTAAATCTTGATAACACCTTGCTTGCCATCATCGGATACAATAAATTTTCTTATATATCCTTCATCCAACAAAATCTGCACGATGGCTTTTTTCATGTTAGAAGCAGGAACTTCGACACTCGTATGCTTTGCGGAAATCGCGTTGCGAATACGAGTCAACAAATCTGCAATTGTATCTGTAATTTGCATGTTTAATTTACCTCCTTACTCTAAGTTTTTACCAACTGGACTTCCTAACTCCCGGAATTTCGCCTTTGTAAGCAAGCTCCCTGAAACAAATACGACATATACCGTATCTGCGAAGGTATCCGTGTGGCCTACCGCAAATTTCACACCTGGAGTATTCGCGGGTTGAAAACTTTTGCTTGCGTTTTTGCTTTACCTTTAACGATGTTTTAGCCACGATTCTCCCCCCTATTCCTTGCGAACGGCGCGCCCATTAGCGTTAACAATTCTCGAGCTTCGTCATCAGTTTTGGCGGTTGTGGTAATTGAAATATCCATTCCGCGAATCTTATCAATTTTGTCATATTCAATTTCAGGGAATATGAGCTGTTCTTTTACGCCCATATTGTAATTACCTTTGCCGTCAAATGACTTCGGGTTAATCCCACGAAAATCCCTAACTCTCGGAAGAGCAAGGTTGAAAAGCCTATCCAAAAATTCGTACATCTTATCGCCGCGCAAAGTAACTTTTGCACCGATTTTCATCCCTTCACGAATTTTAAAGTTAGCAACGGATTTTCTGGCAGTACAGACAACCGGCTTTTGCCCGGTAATCGCGCTTAAATCTTCAAGAATCGAAGTAATCACTTTGGAATTATCTTTGGCCTCTCCGGCTCCTACGTTAATAACTACTTTCTCGACTTTGGGAATTTGCATAACGTTCTTATAAGCAAATTTTTCTTGAAGCTTCGGCGCAACTCCTTCTTTATAATAATCTCTTAATCGTGCCATTCGTATCCTCCTTTACAGAACCTCACTGCATTTTTTGCAGCTACGTTTTTTTGTACCGTCCTCCATCACCTTGTGCGCAATGCGAGTACGTTTACCGCAATGAGAGCAAACCAACTGAACTTTTGACGCATACATAGCGCCCTCGCTCTTAAATATTCCGCTCTCCTGACCTGCTTTGCGGGCTTTGACGTGTTTTGAAACAATATTCACGCCTTCAACAATTAATTTTCCTTCTTTTGGGCTGACCGCCACGACTTTACCTTGCTTACCGCGATCTTTTCCGCTCAAAATATAGACTGTATCGCCGGTTTTAACATGAACCTTGCCGTTCCCGGAACGAGCCGCTTTGGTTTGTTTTTGTTTACCCAACAACTGAAACACCTCCCATTACAGAACCTCCGGAGCTAAACTCAAAATTTTCGTATATCCCCCTGCGCGCAGTTCACGTGCAATTGGTCCAAAAATACGAGTGCCCTTCGGAGTTTTATCATCTTTAATAATCACAGCTGCATTCTCATCGAAACTAATATAAGAGCCATCGTCACGGCGAATTTTGCTCACTGAACGAGTTACTACAGCTTTCACGACGTCACCTTTTTTGACAACGCCTCCGGGTGTCGCTTTTTTAACAGAAGCAACGATAACATCCCCCACGCGCGCATACTTCCTTCTTGTGCCACCCAAAACTTTGATGCACATCAACTCTTTCGCGCCCGTGTTGTCTCCTACTTTTAAACGTGTTTGAGGTTGTACCACAGTCAATCCATCCCCCTAACTAAAATTAAATTTGCTTAGCGCTATTCGCAAGAATTAACGCGCCGCTTCAACAACTCTCACAAGTCTCCATCTTTTATCCCGAGACAGCGGCCTTGTTTCCATGATTTCTACACGATCGCCAATATGGCATGTGTTGTTTTCGTCATGAGCTTTGAGGTTTTTCGTACGCGTAATTGTTTTACCATAGAGCTTATGCTTGACTTTATCTTGCACAGAAACGACGATAGTCTTATTCATCTTGTCACTCTTAACAAATCCTACGACAGTTCTACGCATATTTCTTTCTACAAATATTTTTGCGTTACTTTTTTCCACATCACAGCCCCCTTTCTGATATGAATTAACCTTTTAAACCGAGTTCTCTTTCGCGCATGATCGTATTAACTCTGGCAATTTCTTTCCTCACAGCTTTAATACGCATCGGATTTTCAAGCTGATTAACAGCGAGTTGAAATCTTAGATTAAAAAGCTCGGCTTTTAAGTTCTTGAGCTTTAAATTCAAATCTTCAACGCTCAAATTTCTGATTTCCTTAATCTTCATTCAATCTCACCATCCGTTCTTCCTTAGCTATAAATTTGCACTTAACCGGCAACTTGTGTGCAGCTAAACGTAGTGCTTCCTTTGCGGTTTCAATGGAGATACCGTTGATCTCAAACATAACGCGGCCCGGTTTAACCACCGACACCCAAAATTCAGGTGAGCCTTTCCCCTTACCCATGCGTGTTTCAGCTGGTTTTTTGGTAACTGGCTTATCTGGGAATATTTTAATCCAAACTTTACCTGCTCTTTTGCAAAATCTTGTCATTGCAACACGCGCTGCTTCTATCTGATTTGCTGTAATCCAGCAAGGTTCCAACGCCTGCAATCCGAATTCGCCATGAGTAACCGTGTTCCCGCGAGTTGCTCGACCTTTCATACGTCCGCGATGCGTTTTTCTATACTTAACTCTTTTCGGCATCAGCATTTTTATTACCTCCCATCGCTTTGCTATTTGAGGTATGGCCCGCTAAAACTTCTCCCTTATAAATCCAAACTTTCACTCCTATAATACCGTAAGTTGTTGCTGCTTCAGCAAAACCATAATCGATATCAGCTCTGAGAGTTTGAAGCGGGATAGTACCTTCGTGATAATGCTCAGTCCGTGCAATTTCAGCTCCGCCAAGTCTTCCTGAAACCTGAGTCTTGATACCTTTTGCTCCGGATTTCATCGAACGCGACATAGCTTGTTTAAGCGCGCGCCTAAATGAAATTCTTTTTTCCAGCTGTACTGCAATATTTTCAGCAACAAGCTTAGCATTCATATCAATATTTTTTACCTCAACAATATTGATAACTACAGGTTTTTTGATAAGCTCTTCGCAATACGCCTTCAGCTTGTCGATTTCAGCGCCGCCTTTCCCGATGACAACACCTGGCTTAGCGCAATGAATATAAAGACGAACTTTCGAATTATCTCTTTCGATTTCAATCCTTGGGACTCCCGCGGACTTAAGTTTGCTGTGAAGAGCCCTGCGCAACTTATAATCTTCGACTAAAGCGTGGCTAAACTGGTTCTTACCAACAAACCAACGAGAACTCCAATTGTTAATTACACCAACACGTAACCCGTGTGGATTAACTTTTTGCCCCATAATTAACCTCCTTTGGCATTAATCTTTTTCTCTTAGAACTATAGTAACATGAGAACTTCTCTTTTCGATTCGATACGCTCTGCCCTTAGACATAGGCCTTATTCTTTTGAGAATTGGCCCCGGGCAAACGAAACACTCTGATACGCAAAGACGTGTAACATCCATTTGATAATTGTTAATCGCATTTGCCATAGCTGATTTCAGCAGCTTTTCCAAATACTCACAAGCTGATTTCGGAGTATTTTTTAGCACTGCCATCGCATATTCTACGGGCTTGTTCCTAATTAAATCAAGAACAATAGACACCTTTCTCGGCGAAATACGAGCGTATCTTAAATGAGCTCTTGCTTCCATGATCACAACTCCTTTCGCAGATTATTTCTTTGCGGTTGTTTTTGAACCGGCGTGGCCTTTGAACGTTCTCGTCGGCGCAAATTCGCCAAGCTTGTGTCCGACCATATCCTCCGTTGCATAAACCGGCACGTGTTTACGCCCATCATGTACCGCGAACGTGTGCCCAACGAACTCAGGGAAAATCGTTGATGCCCTACTCCAAGTTTTGATGACTTTTTTCTCGCCGGAATCGTTTTGCTTTCTAACTTTTGCAAGCAAAGATTTTTGCGCGAACGGGCCTTTCTTCGAACTTCTACTCACCTATAACGCACTCCTTTCCCTAATTATTTGCTGTTTCTACGTTTCACAATATACTTATTGGAAGCTTTTTTCTTCGCCCTGGTCTTATAACCCAAAGCCGGTTTACCCCAAGGTGTTGTCGGCCCTGGTCTGCCTACTGGCGACTTGCCTTCACCACCACCGTGTGGGTGATCGCACGGGTTCATAACTGATCCGCGTACTTGCGGCCTCCAGCCCATGTTACGCTTTCTTCCAGCCTTGCCGATTTTCACATTCTCGTGATCGATATTACCAACTTGACCGATTGCTGCCATACAGTTAACTGGAACATTTCTAAGCTCACCCGACGGTAATCTCAAAAGGGCCATGTTGTTCTCTTTTGCCATAAGCTGAGCCATGTTTCCTGCTGCTCTAGCAAGTTGAGCGCCTTTTCCGGGGTACAATTCAACGTTGTGAATAAAAGTACCAACCGGGATATGACTAAGTGGCAACGCGTTACCTGTTTTGATATCGGAAGATTCACCGGCCATTATTTCTTGACCCACGACAAGCCCTTGAGGAGCCACAATGTATCTCTTTTCGCCGTCTGCGTATTGAACGAGGGCAATACGAGAAGAACGGTTTGGGTCATATTCAATAGTGAGAACTTTTGCTGCAACGTCAAATTTACGACGTTTAAAATCTATAATGCGATATTTTCTACGATTTCCGCCGCCTCTGTGCCTGACGGTTATCCGTCCGTAACTATTGCGACCTGCGTGCTTGTTCATAGGCAACAAAAGACTTTTTTCCGGTGCGACTTTAGATAGTTCTGAATAATCTGAAACAGACATATTACGGCGCCCGGCTGTTGTGGGTTTATAATTTTTTATCGCCAATTAATTCACTCTCCTTAAATTTTCTAGCTTTGCGGAGGCTGACTTTCCTCCTTAAACTGCTTTTTGTACCAAACATTTTAGACTAGCACATACCTTCAAAGAACTCTATAGCCTTGCTATCGCTTGTCAGCTTCACATATGCTTTTTTCCACGAAGGTGTATACCCTGAGTGCCTACCGTGACGGCGAAATTTGCCGCGGACGTTCAGCATGTTGACCTTATCGACCTTAACCTTAAAGATCTCTTCAATCGAATTACGAACGGTAATCTTATTCGCATCCTTGCGAACCCTGAAGACGTATACTTTTTCAGGCATTCTGCCCATTGTTTTTTCAGTGAGGATAGGCCTGAGTATAATGTCGTGACTTATTTTCTCCATTACGCATACACCTCCTCGATTTTTCCGATCGCA
>CAZDOV010000005.1:0-10509 GCA_964507135.1 uncultured Eubacteriales bacterium
CTTAGCCGCTTGTTCAGCTGCTAGTTTAGCCTCTTCTTCGGCTTTTTTCTTAGCCGCTTGTTCTATCTGTTCGTTTTCGTGCTTAATTATCGCGTTCATAATCGCTTGCGAACGTTTCGCGTCGATTTTAGTGTCGGCTTTTATGTTAACAGCAAAAATGTTCTTAGCTGCTTCGCTTGAGATTGCGCATTTGACTATATTTTCACCAGAGGTGATGTCGGAAGATTTAAGTATGGCGATCTTGCTATAATCTGGCTTGCTGTCAACAGGAAGTTTCACGTAGAGCGACTCTTCACCAGCTTTGCTTGGCTTGATTTCTATGACAACATTTTTTATGGCGTTACGTTTAGTTGGGTCACTCACGCGAACGTTGTTCAGGACGTTTAACAAATCCGAGGCATGTTTTTCGATATAGGCAGGTAAATTTTCTAAAGTGGGGGTTGAGTTTCCAGTGAATTTTCTAACTATAGTGTTAGAGAGCTTGTAGGAGCCTAGGCCCACCACTGGAACCGCAATCACTCCAAGAGTTAGAACGATGGCTTTGGCTGTGTCGCGAGATACATTAAACTTGTTTTGAATGTATTTGGCCGCATTGTCGAGCACCCCAGGAGAGCTCTCGTCAGATTGTTTCTTTTCTGGGCTATTGCTTTTTGTCTTCTCTTTGGCTTGTGTGCGAACAACATTATTGTAACTGGGTTGATTGCCAGTTGAGTGTGCAGATACGCCTGCAAACGGACTAACGACGTTAAGTGCTGCCAATAACGTTGCGGCACTTTTTATAAAATTCGTTTTTCCGCCTGCAACGTTGTCCAGGGCTTCTTCGTTGCTCGAAAAGCTCTTAATCTCACCTGCAGAGAGTATTTCGACAACTAAATCCGTAAATTCTGTCGTACTGACATCGTACTTTTTGCAAAGTTCGCTGATTCTTTCTTCAGTCAAAGCTTCAGCGCCTTCGCTTTCTCTAACACTTGCAATTTCTTCAAATAATTTAAGTATGCTTGTGTTTTTCATAAGTTAACAGCTCCTTTTATCATTGGTGTTTTAACTTGCGTTTCAAACAAAGATATTTTACATCATGACGACGTAAATGTCAATGCCTTTTCAATATTTAATGTTAAGGCTAAAATTACGGGCTGCAAAAAACGCGAAAGAAAATTTAAAAGAAAAATAAAGAAATCTAGCTAAATCGAACTCATTAGACGACCTATGTGAAGCGTCGCTGATTTTTTGTCCTAATTATGATATAATATCCTAAGTTAGTTTTTGATTAACTAAATAAAGGGGATTTTTATGGGAAAAATTATTTCAATTTCAAATCAAAAAGGCGGGGTGGGCAAAACGACAACGTCGATTAACGTCTCAGCTGCCATGGGAATTTTAGGCAAAAAAGTGCTGGTTATTGATCTTGATCCGCAAGGGAATACTACGAGTGGTTTAGGGTTTAACAAAAAAGAAGTTGAAAAATCTTCATATGACGTTATTGAAAAAGAAGCTAGCGCCGAAGAAGCTATTATTCATACAAAATTTAAAAATCTTGATTTAATTCCATCGCACATAAATTTAGCAGCGATAGACGCTGGAATAAGTTTGTTCTCTGGGAAGGAGTCAAAACTCAAAAACAAAATTGATCACCTCAAAAACGTTTATGATTATGTGTTCATAGACTGCCCGCCTTCACTAGGAATTATCACGATCAACGCTTTTTGTGCGAGCAACAGCGTTTTAGTCCCGGTTCAGTGCGAATTTTACGCTCTTGAAGGTTTGTCGCAGCTGATTAATACTATCAAGGTTGTGAAGCGTCATCATAATCCAAACCTCGAGATAGAGGGGATTTTGTTGACCATGTGCGATTTTAGGTTAAACTTAACTCATCAGGTTTCCGATGAAGTTAACAAAAATTTTCCAGGAAAGGTCTTTAAAACAACCATTCCTCGCACGGTGAAGCTATCTGAAGCGCCGGGGTTTGGTATGCCAGTGTCGTATTTTGCCAAATTTAATAAAGGAACGTGGGCATACAAAGGACTCGCAAAAGAAATTATCAACAATAATACATAATGCAGGAAAGAGTTGAAAAAATTGGCCAAAAAAATGAGTGGACTTGGTAAGGGCCTAGACATGATTTTCATGGAAAATAATCCAGAAAGCGAAAATGTGCCGATAACACTAAATATTATTGAAATCGAGCCTAACCAAAATCAGCCGCGAACGGATTTTGACGATGAATCTTTGAAGGAACTTGCAAGATCTATCGCAAGGCACGGTGTTATTCAACCGATAGTCGTTAAACCGATTTCTTCAGGGAAGTATAAAATTATTGCCGGAGAGCGGCGATTTAGAGCCGCAAAATCAGCAGGGCTGGTAGAGGTTCCGGTTATAATAAAAGATGTTACTGACACGCAGGTTATGGAACTTGCGCTCGTAGAAAATTTGCAGCGCGAAAATTTGAATGCAATTGAAGAAGCCAAGGGGTACAAAGCTTTGATGGATAATTACGGTTTTACTCAAATTCAAGTTGCAGAAACAGTTGGAAAATCGAGGTCGTACGTTGCAAATGCTATTAGGCTTCTGAATCTTCCCGAAAAAGTTGTTCAAAAGTTAAAAATCGGAGAAATCACTTCCGGTCATGCGCGAGCTTTGCTCACTTTTGAAAATAATCAAGATATCGAAAAAGCGCTAGAGGTTACAATTTCAAAAAATCTCAGTGTTCGGCAGCTTGAGGAACTTGTGAAAAAAACGCTGATTAAAGATTCCGAGGAATCAAAATCAGACGAACCAAAGAGATTGGACGCGTTTTATGAAAAAATCGAATCGGATCTTTATGAAAAATTTGGGCGCAAAGTGAAAATTATCCTTGGAAAGCGGAAAAAAAGTGTGATTCAAATTGAATTTTCAAACGAAGAGGATCTTTCAAGTATGTGCAGAGATTTTTTTAAATAATTTGGAAGTGATGAAGACGTGAAAAAAGATAACAAAAAACGAAAGGCAAAAAATCCTGATACAACAAAGAATAGATTTAAAGCAATCATGTGGGTTATATTGCTTGCAGCTTTGTTTGCCTGGATGTTGTTCAATCCATATTATTCGTTTAGCTCATATGGAGAAGAACCAACGTATATTGATTTTTTGTCAAATTTTGCACGAACAATAAATTCGGCATGTGCATCGGCAAATATAGGTTACAGATTTTCGAGCGATGATGTTTTGCTTTTATTGAGGTTTATCGAGTGCACAGTTTGTGGTATTGTATGCAGTAACATCTTTGAGTGCGCCTTTGGGGGTCAGTACTACGGAAAGAAGAACATGTTTTGGCGTTTTTTGTGGTTTGTGTCGTATGGGTTGGTTGCGTTGTATGTTCACAATGATATAACTACGCTTTCTCATAAATCTATGATTCCACTATATTTTGCATATAGCATAGGTTTTTGGTCAGTCTACATTTTTTCATGGTTGAAGTCAAAAGATAAAGTGTCTTAAAATTATAAATCAAAAAACATTTTAGGAGGAATTAAATATGTTGGATATCAAATTTATAAGGGAAAATCCGGGAAAAGTCAAAAAAGCTATGCGTGACAGACAAAAAAACATGGATGACGTTATAGGTGAAATTTTGCGTTTAGATGAAGAAAGGCGAACTTTAATCTCTGAAACCGAGGAGATGAAATCTGAACAAAATGCAATGAATAAAAAAATTCCCGCCATGAAAAAGGCAGGGGAGGATACGAATGAAGTTCTTGCAAAAATGAAAGAAATTTCTGATAAAATCTCAAAAGGCAATTCAAGATTAAATGAAGTCGAGATGCGTTGGAAGGAGCTTTTGCTTAGCGTCCCAAATGTTCCGAACGATTGCGTTCCGTATGGCAAAGACGACAGCGAAAACCCGGAAATCAGACGTTGGAGCGAACCTCGAAAATTTGATTTTGAGATCAAACCACACTGGGAAATTGGTAAAAATCTGGGTATTCTAGACCCCGAAAGAGCAGCAAAAGTAACAGGTACGAGGTTCCATTTTTATAAAGGTCTTGGAGCCAAACTCGAAAGGGCTGTTATTAACTTTTTTTTGAATACTCATGCGGAAAATGGCTATACCGAAATTTTACCGCCGTTTATGGCAAACACAGCCTCGCTTTATGGCACAGGACAATTGCCAAAATTTGATAATGGATTCAAAATCGAAGATACAGATTATTTTTTAATCCCCACTGCTGAAGTGCCCGTTACAAATTTCCACAGAGACGAAATTTTGGATGGTTCGAAGCTCCCGATAAAATACTGTGCATACTCTGCTTGTTTTAGGTCCGAAGCTGGATCTGCCGGACGAGACACGAGAGGGCTTATTCGCCAGCATCAGTTTAATAAGGTTGAACTTGTGAAATTTGTCAAACCTGAAACTTCCTACGATGAACTTGAAAAGCTCACGAGTGATGCTGAAAATTTGCTTCAACTTTTAAAACTTCCGTATAGGGTCGTTTGTCTTTGTACTGGCGATATAACTTTTTGCTCGGCTAAAACGTACGACATAGAGGTTTGGATGCCATCTTATGGACGATACGTGGAAATTTCGTCGTGCTCAAATTTCGAAGATTATCAAGCTCGCCGTTCTCAAATTCGTTACAAAGATGGTCCAAAAGATAAAACAAAGCTAGTGCATACTTTGAACGGATCAGGTCTTGCAGTTGGGCGCACGGTTGCTGCGATTCTTGAAAATTATCAGAATGCTGACGGTAGCGTCACGGTTCCTGAAGTGCTTCGTGAATACGTGCGTGCCGACATAATAAGATAGCTTAAAGTGTGAAATTTGAAAAGTAACGTACGAAAGACCAAATTCGGCGACAGAATGTGAAAAATTTTCTGTAAATACAGATTTTCTATGATAATTGACGCGGCATGACGGCATTTTTATTGTCGTGCCGATTTCTTGTTTGACAACAAAAACAAACCTTCTATGATTTTTGTATCCGTCATAGAAGGCTCTTGTATTATCTATTTTACAGAACTTTTTTACAGGCTAGAAATTCTATACTTATTCTATTTTCCAATACTTTCTATATATTTTTCCATTCGACCATAATCTAAATTTTGGCCACAAGTTATCTCTTTAAATATTCTGCGATAAGTATTTACTATATCCCCAAATTTATAGTCTTTAGCAAGAGGAGAGCACGCTAAATCTTCTATATTAGTAAAACTCGCCCAACCACCGTCATTACGTCTGCCCGGAAACGAATTCCACAACGCTATGGAACTAAAATTCCGTTCATCTACTGCAGTTACCAAAACATTACTGTTCATTATATTTTCAATTTCCTCATCATCTAAAAACAATCTGTTAACTTTACTCAAAATCAATGCATAATTTGCAACCCGTTCCTCTTCAAAAGCGCTTTTAGTAGTAAAAATTCTGACCACATTTAAAACATTATGCGCCACAGTAACGGCGATGAATAGCGGTGGGCACACTAATGATGCCGGAAGTAACGGAAGTAAAATGGGTTGCAAAAAATTAAAAGCATTTATGGCTAAGCAAGAAGCTGCAGTAATAGCACCTAAAAAACGGGAACAGGCACTTAAAATCAAAGAGGTTATAAAACTTTCTATAGCCATATCCTCACTTTCTGCACCCAAGAAATCTTGGATTTCCTTGGCTGTTCCGGAACTTTTCATATACTCTGAAATTTCTTTAGAAAAATACTTCGCAGCCATTTTTTTAGATTTTTTTGATAACTCTTCTGTTCGAACTTGTGATCTTCTAGCTTGTAACAATGATTTCACATAAGCCACTAAAAAGCCACAATCTTCTTCGCGGAACTTGAATAAATATGGTATATTGTACACTCTTACCGTTCTGTAATCACTGGATATTACTGTGTACCATTTAAACTTCTTTTCCCATCGCCATTCGTATGATTTACTGTTAATCTTTTTCGCTCTGTCAAAATCTTTTCGTATCAAATCAACATATTCCGGATGTTCATACAGCGGATCACCATTACCCGCATATATTGTGCTAAAATTAAAAGTGATTATTAAACTTAAAAAAATCGCGAATGCTTTTTTCATTATCTACCAACCCAGTTCTATAGCTCTTAATAAATTTTTGTAACTATCTTCATCCATAGACTTCTGACTATACACGCCACTATGAAGCCCACGAAGTCCATCACGATTTTTTTGTTTATGAGCTGGCCTTAGCACGACGACTAAACCGCTTTCATACGCTTGTTTTCCATCGCCATAATCCTTATCACGACAAAAAGCCCAAAGTTGTCCGCGTATATTATTGAATCCATTTATTCTGATATATTGTTTTGCATCCATGGTATCGTGACTATTTATCAACTTTTGGTTAGCTCTATAGCTATAGTAATCAGGGTATAAGAACCCCGCCACGCCAAATAGCAGAGAAATCGCTTTTGCGCCCAATATGACAGATGGGTCTACAAATACACTACTAGATAATGCGTAACCTAATGTACCTAAAATCCCAGAAACCATTCTCATCGATATATCCTGCACGCTAGATAACTTGGTCTCTGAAATTTTCTGCACTAATCCATCATATTCTCGAACAAGCTCAGGAATTTTATCACTTGAGACGTATCTCAACACTGTGCCATCAGATAAAACCTCTGTCTTATTCACACCACCCGCGACTACAGTACTAAGCCCACTAAACACAAAAATTAGACTCGCTAAAAATGAATGAAAAAATTTTTTCATATAACATCACCTCTGGAACTTAATTTACAACTTTTCCCAAATTCAATCAAGTTATTTTTACTTTGCTTAATTATTAACATTATATCATAAATTTTACTATTTTTCAACTATTTTAAAAACAAAAAACCAACAATCCCCCTAGCACCATACGTGCTTAGGGGGATGCATCACAGTTGAGCCTTGAGATATGCATCAATGAAACCGTCAAGCTCGCCATCCATTACAGCTTGAACATTTCCGCACTCGAAATTTGTTCGGTGGTCTTTAACGAGAGTATATGGCATAAAAACGTAGGAACGAATCTGTGACCCCCATGAAATTTCTTTTTGAACACCCTTGATATCTTCGATTTTTTCAAGATGTTCGCGTTCTTTTATTTCAATCAGTTTGGATTTAAGTATTTTCATAGCGGTATCGCGATTTTGAAATTGGCTTCGTTCATTTTGGCACGCAACAACAATTCCTGTTGGGATGTGAGTTAAACGTACCGCAGACGAAGTCTTATTGACGTGCTGCCCGCCCGCTCCACTTGCTCGAAACACATCCATTTTTATGTCGTCAGGGGCAATATCCACTTTAATTTCATCGTCTATTTCCGGTATAACTTCAATCGATGCAAACGAAGTGTGTCTTCGACCTGAAACATCAAAAGGCGAAACGCGAACGAGCCTATGAACACCGCTTTCGCTTTTTAAAAAGCCATAAGCATTCACGCCCTCAACGAGCACAGATGCGCTCTTAATTCCAGCTTCTTCACCGTCGAGAAAATCCAACATTTTAACTTTATAGTCGTGCTTTTCGCCCCAACGCATATACATTCGGCAAAGCATTTCCACCCAATCTTGCGCTTCAGTTCCACCGGCTCCTGCATGAAATGTGAGAATCGCATTTTGCGAATCATATTCCCCACCGAGAAGTGTTGAAAGCGTCTGTGACTTTATAATTTTCGTCAGTTTTTTGAACTTATCTTTGATTTCACCTAAAGAAGAACCATCGTCCTCTTCAATAGAGAGCTCAACCAGGGTTTTTAACTCTTCGAAATCGTTTTCAAGCCTTTGAAAATCCTTAAGCTTTTTGTTCAGCGTGCTTATTTTTGCAAGAATCTTTTGAGCATTTTCGGGATTATTCCAAAATGTAGGTGATGACGTTTCTTTTTCGAGTTCTTTGACGGACGCTTTTGCGTCTTCGATTTTAAGGGCTTCGGACAAAGATTTTATCTCCGGCTGTGATGTTTTGATCAGTTCTGAATTTATTTCTTCAAGTTCTAAGATCATAAAGTCCCTTCTTCTTTAAGCTCAAAATTATTTTCCAAATTTTGCGTTATAGGCGTTTATACAACTTTCGATTATTGTTAGAGCGGCTTCGCGCCCTTGAATATCATTGACAACGGTTTCTTTGTTTTCTAGGGCTTTATAAACACTGAAGAAATGCTTAATTTCTTCAAATACGTGCCCCGGCAATTCTGAGATATCTGTATATTTATTATACGTAGGATCTTTTGCCGGTATGGCTATAATTTTTTCGTCATTGCTTCCGGAATCGATCATTGTCATAACCCCGATAGGGTAACAATCGACCAATGTCATCGGATAAATATGTTCAGAACAAAAGACCAGTACGTCAAGTGGGTCTCCGTCGTCGGCGAAAGTTCTGGGGATAAATCCATAATTTGCAGGATAATGAGTTGACGTATAAAGTATTCTATCAAGTTTTAGCATGCCGGTTTCTTTGTCGAGTTCAAATTTCGATTTGCTCCCCTTAGGGATTTCAATAACTGCCGTAAACTTTTCTTTTGTAATTCTTTGTGAATCGATATCATGCCAAATATTCATTCTTGATACTTCCTTTGTTCTTAATTTTGATTATTTTTTATATAATCGGTTTATATAACCGATCTATCTTGAAAAAACTTTAGAAAGAGATTCTGCAGACAAGACAGTATTGCGCACAAGCATTGCAACTGTCAAAGGGCCCACTCCACCAGGCACGGATGTTATGTATGAGGCTAGCGGTGCGACATTTTCAAAATCAACATCGCCGCAAATTTTCCCATCATCGCCTCGAGCTATACCGACATCAATAATAGTTGCATTTTTTTTGATAATATCGGCTGTAATAAGGCGCGGTTTACCCGTAGCTGAAATCAAAATATCAGCGCGTTTACACAAATCATTCAAGTGTTTAGTGTGCGTATGGCATACCGTAACGGTCGCGTTATGCTTAAGCATCAGTGCTGCGGTGGGTTTCCCGACAATGTTGCTTCTGCCTATTATTACGCAGTTTTTGCTGCCAAGCTCAATTTTTTCGTGCGCCAGAAGCTCCATTATAGCACATGCTGTACAAGGAATCAAGCCATCTCCGTTCCCTAAAATTAAATTTCCCATGTTTACGGGAGATAAACCGTCGACATCTTTTTTGGGATCGATGATTCTTGCTATTTTATTTTCATCGATATGTTTCGGAAGTGGCAGTTGAACTATAATTCCGGTTACAGAATGGTCTTTGTTCAAATTTTCGACAATATTTGCAAGTTTTTCCTCAGATGTATCTGCGTCAAGTATTATCTCTTCAGCAGCTATTCCCGCTTTTTCACAAGCAGCAGTCTTGTTTCGCACATAAATTTTAGATGCTTCATCGTTCCCCACTAAAACCATAGAAAGTTTGGGCATTATTCCCTGTTTTTTTAAGCTTTCTGCTTTGATTTTCGAGCTCATTAACGAAGCATTCGCTATATTTTTACAATTTATGACCATTTTGTGCCTACCTTTATCCACTTGATTTCAAAAATATTTTGTGATTAAAATATTACATATATTATACTACATTACGGAGGAGTTTTAAATTGGAAATCACAAAAGCTGTTATTCCAGCTGCAGGATTCGGAACGCGAATATTGCCTGCAACAAAGGCTATGCCGAAAGAAATGTATCCAATAATAGACAAGCCCGCTATTCAATATATTGTGGAAGAAGCAGTAAAATCTGGAATAACTGATATTTTGATAATCACAAATCGCGGGAAAGTTTTGATCGAAGATCATTTTGATAAAAACCCAGAACTTGAGCGCGAACTTGAAAAAACACAAAAGGCAGAAATTTTGAGGGCTGTAAGACCTATTTCGTCGCTTGCAAATTTTTATTTTATACGTCAAAAAGAAGCCAAAGGTCTTGGACATGCAGTAAGGTGCGCAAAATCATTTATTGGCAAGGAACCTTTTGCGGTACTTTATGGTGATGACGTTACTGTTAGTCAAGAGCCCGTATGCCTACAACTTATTCGCGCCTACAAGAAATATGGAATTGGAGTTGTGGGAGCAAAAGAAATGCCAAGGAGTGAAATTTCTAAATACGGTTCTCTTAAGGTTCAAAATATTGAAAAGAATTACTATAAGTGCACGGATATGATTGAAAAGCCAACTCCCGATAAAGTGATGTCGCTGTTTTCTATTTTGGGAAGATGCGTTTTGCCACCGAAAATATTTGATATTTTAGATGATACTTTGCCAGGATCTGGGGGAGAAATTCAGCTTACGGACGCTATGAAAGTTCTCGCTCAGACAGAAGGAATGATTGCCGTCGACTTTGAAGGCAAGCGATACGATATGGGTAACAAGTTGGGGATAGCTAAGGCCGTGGTTGAGATTGCACTTATGCATCCGGAAATTTCGAAGGATTTCAAAAAATACTTAAAAAACTTGGAAAATTAGTTATAAACTGCCGTCGAGTACGCAAAACATGATAATCTCATGCGCTGTGAGTTGTCGAGAGCGTTCTTTAACACTGTGCTCATTTG
>CAZDOV010000005.1:10609-13746 GCA_964507135.1 uncultured Eubacteriales bacterium
ACGATTATTTTCAACGTGAGAAGGATTTGAAAATTTATGAAAATCAAAAAACTCTTTTCTAGAGCTGGTTTTATTTTCGGGCCTCGTTTTGTCTGTGCTTTTGCTATTGTTTTTGCTTGTGCTTTTTCTTTATTGAGTTTTACCGGTTGCACAAAATCATCAAAAAGCGGCGATAAAATAACTCTGGTCACATCGTGTTATCCAGTGCACATCATTCTAATGAACTTAGTAAAAGACGTAGAAAATATCGAAATCGAGAGAATGTCAGAAAGTCATAGCGGATGCCTTCATAATTTTCAGTTGCAGTCGGAAGATTTGAAGAATATCGAACTTTCTTCAGCGTTTATTATTAATGGGGCAGGGATGGAAACTTTTCTGGATAAAGTTGTTAACGAGAACCCGAAAATTACTATCATAGATTCAAGTTCAGGCATTGAGCTTATTCGCGAATGCGAAAGTCACGAGCATGAATGCGGCCATGATGATTGTCACCATAGCTGTCATCATGAGGTCAATCCTCACATTTGGCTTTCGCCCGAAAATTATATTCGCCAGATTCAGAATATTTCTGAAGGTTTAAAGAAGCTCGATCCAGAAAACTCGAAAAAGTATGACGAAAATGCCGAGATATACGTAGAAAAAATTATCAATTTAAAAAACAAAATGCATAGCGAGCTTGACGAAATTCCGAAAAAGGATATTATTACTTTCCATAATGCATTCCCATATTTTGCTAAAGAGTTTGGCCTAAATATTATCGGGGTTATTAATCACGAAGCTGGTGAAGAGCCTAGTGCGAAAGAAATTTTGGAAATAGTAGATACCATAAACGAAAAGAACATCTGCGCAGTGTTTACTGAACCGCAATATGCCTGCGGAACGGCGGATACAATTGCAAAAGAAACCGGGGCCAAAGTCTACACATTGGACCCGGCAGTAACAGGGGATTTAAATGAAGATTCGTATATAGCCACGATGGAAAAAAATGCAAAAACTTTGAAATTAGCACTTTGTTAGTTTGTCAAACACTTCCTTGTTGAGGTTGTCGATGGCAGCACGATGGCCGTGTAGTGGAGCAGTACCGGCACTAACATTGTTTGTCGAACGTTCAACTATTTTTTTGACGTCATCTTTGTTGAGCGTACGGATGAAGTTTTTGGCAATCCAGTAATCTACGTAGGCGTAAGTTATTGCGAGTTCAAGGAGGCATGTATATGCTGTCCAAAGTTTGCCTTTTGTGTTGTTGAATGTTGCGATTCTGACTTCTTCGATTTCGTTGGCAAAGATAGTATGGAAATTTTGTTGTGTTACTTTTGCAAATTTTGCTACAAACGTTGTTTTAAAATCGTTGATGGCGTACATGTCGTTTATCAAGTCGTCTAGCCCATAAATCTTAACTCGTTTTTGTATTGCTTTGAAAAATTGCTTGCCAAAGCCATGTTTTATCGGTTTATCACCCTTAACTTTGCTTCTGAATCTGTTCAATGCATCGTTTAAAACTTTGTCTATCGTTCTAGAAACGGCTTGTTCGTCATCGTCTGTGTGGCCTTCGGATCTTGTTGATTTAGCTTTCCATGACTCAATCTGTTCTTTGTCTTCATTGGTGAGAGCTGAGGATAATAAATAATTATATCGGTAGTAGGCTTCGCGTTTTGTGGGTAGGGTCACTGTTGTGTTAATGTTGTTGTCAGCATAATATCTTGATTCAGCATACATACCAAGGTAGATAATGAAGTCTTTTAAGTTGCAATTGTATTCATCGGCGCCGTGAGTGTAATAGTTACGTAACGCTAGGGTGTCAATTTTTATGAAGTTATTTTTAAGCTTGCAGGTACAAGAATCGATTTTGCCTTCTCCAGTTCTCGCGTATGTCATGGCATCTTCAGCATAGGGTGTTATCTCTTTTTTGATAGTTTTTAATTTCGGCTGGGGTCGTTTCTTTTGTTGTGGACCTGGTCTGGAGTTTTGCTGGTTGTTTGAGCCGCTGCCGGAGTTGGTTGGTTGATTTAAACGTTGGTTGTTGTTGAAGCTTTGGTTATTTGGTTGCTGTTGTTGCGTGCCGGAGGTATAACCCTGATAGTTTGGCTGTTGTTGTTGCATGCCGGAGCTTCCATATTGATTTAAGCGTTGGTTGTTGTTGAAGCGTTGGTTATTTGGTTGTTGTTGTGGTGCGCCGAAGGTATAACCCTGGTAGTTTTGCGTTTGCGGCATGCCGGAGCCGGGACTTTGGTTATATTGTTGTTGTTGCACGCTGTAGCCGCCATATGGATTAAAGCTTGGGTTGTTGTTGAAGGCGCCGTTGAATTGTGTTTGCTGGGGTTGCTGCGGAAATGCGTTTGTCTGGGGTTGCTCGGGAAATGCGTTTGGCTGCTGGGGCCGCTCGGGAAATGCGTTTGTCTGGGGTTGCTGCGGAAATGCGTTTGTCTGGGGTTTCTGCGGGGATCCGCTTTTTGGGCCAGGGAAGCCTGGCTGCTGAGGGGGAAAAGTGCTAAAGCCTTGTGGAGTGGTGAATCCACTACTAGAAATTTTTTTTGTTTGATAATTCACACTTATTGTAAGATATTGGTTCAAATTTTCTTGTTTCGCTATTTTGTCTTTATGGTTTGCTATTTTTGATCCTAAGGTTTCTTGGCCAATACGCCTGAATCCTTCTATGGAATACGCTATAGTAGATCTGGTGTCAGCTGCGGTTGTGTCAATTTCCACCAGTTTGTTGGTAGTATTTGTTATTCGGTCAACATTGTGCTCTGCATTCAGTGTGTCTACCAGTGTTTTCAATAATGGTTGTGTGTCCAAACCGGTAAATCTAGCTTTTGCATATTGAGTTGCAAAATTTGTGAGGCTTGTTTTTTTATAGGTATACCATCTTAACTCTCCTCGGGTTTTGGCCTGTTCTCGGCTGGGCCGTGGTAGTTCAGTCCATAGACACTTGTCGCCCAAACCACTGAGGCTCACAATTTGCGCACCAATTGCTGTGTAGTCGTTAATAGATTGCGTGTTATATATACTTTGTGCTAGTAAGTCTGGCAAGTCGTCAATTAATTGTTGCGCTTCCCGACTAGTTAAGATATTTCTGCTCATATACATTACCTCCTTGAAATTAAGAATACAAACCGATTTCTCGATTTGTATCAATT
>CAZDOV010000006.1:0-13736 GCA_964507135.1 uncultured Eubacteriales bacterium
CATACAAGGATTAAACCACTCATTACCTGCTTTTTAGTATAACACATCTTAAAAAATTTTTATAGCACTAATTTAATTTATTTTTGCTCTTTATTTTGGCTTTTTATATTTTTAAACTCTTTCATAAGCGAAAAAGAACCGAAAATCACAATAATACCTTCAGGGCCGGCTGCCGATTTAGCTAAAGTTAAAGCTTTCTGCAAATTTTCACAAGGCAAAACGTTTGGGAAATATTTTTCGGCGCAAATAGTTATATTTTCAAGCGACTCCGCTCTCGGTGCGTTCAAATTAACGGTAAAAACTTTTTGAAAAATCCCTGAAAGATTTTTTAAAGATGTATCATAATCTTTATCTTTAAACATACCGACGATTCCAAAAATATTTTTATCTTTCAAGTTTTTTCTCAAAAAGTCACCTAAGGACTTAGTCCCCTGTGGATTGTGGCAAGCGTCCAGAATTATACCGGGGCGCTGATTAATATATTCCACCCGACAAGGTATTTTTAAATTTTTCATATCTTTCTGAATATGTTTCTTGCTTACCGGGAAATTTTCGCTAATAACATCCATAACTTTAAGTACGCACGAAACATTTACAATTTGATGTTCCCCAAGGACCGGTGTTGAAATAGGAGTACCTTTATATTGAAACGTAACACCGCCAAGTCCACGATATGTAATATTTTCTAATTCACTCTTACTCGCCTTGAACATATTCGACCCTAATTCTTGCGATATTTTCTTAGTAATTTCATAAACGCAAGGCATCTGATTATCGGATATAACTACGGGCTGATTTTCTTTTATGATTCCACATTTTTCAAGCGTAATTTTTTCAATCGTTTCGCCTAATATTTTGGTATGGTCAAAATCTATTGAGGTTAAAACACTGCAAATCGGTTTTTCAATCACGTTTGTGGCATCCCATTTTCCTCCTATTCCAGTTTCCAAAATCACAATATCACAATTGTTTTTTTCAAAAAATTTAAATGCTATAGCAGTTGCCATTTCAAATTCCGTAATCGGGTCATCTTTAAAACAAGGCTGATTTAAATAGTGTTTAAAATATTCAACAATATCAACAAAATCTTGTTTGGAAATTTTTTCGCCATTTATTGTAAATCTCTCACAATAATCTTGGGTATCGGGGGATATATACCGCCCTACTTTATAGCCCGCCTCACTCAAAATAGCGCCGAGCATAAAGCACACTGAGCCCTTACCGTTAGTCCCGGCCACGTGAATACATTTGAGCTTTTTTTGCGGGTTTCC
This sequence comes from uncultured Eubacteriales bacterium, assembly GCA_964507135.1. Lineage (GTDB taxonomy): Bacteria > Bacillota > Clostridia > Oscillospirales > Acutalibacteraceae > UMGS1491. The sequence continues at coordinate 1,272 of CAZDOV010000006.1, forward strand.
GATCATATTTAGCAAATTTTTGGTTCTTTCTAATCCCGGCTTTAATCCAAAAGTTTCCATTTTTTTGATCATCTTAAGCGTTGAATTGTAGTCCATGGTTTCACCTTATTCGTGGTTTGCAATGCATTTTCACTATCTTATAAACTTGAAGAGTTTTTCCGAAGGCAATATTTCTAACTCCTTTGAAAAATTCCCATAAAAGTCAGTTGAATTACATTCCACTTCAAATATTCTTTCTGCAAATTTATCTAAGCCATTAAAGTCTGAAGACCTAGAAATAACCGGAAGGTTGGCGGTTAATTTAGCTCGATTCAAAACTTCCAAGCCTTTGTTCGTCGCTCCGAGTATCCGTAAATATGGCGGGGCTTTCGATTGAATTTCTTCTGTTATGCCCAAACAAGCAGACAAAATTATACGCTTTATTCGCGCCATGGTATAGCGCTTAGACTTCACCAATTCAAGCAAATTGTTCAAATTTTTTGCACATTTTAGTGAATTAAAAATTCTATTTTCCAGCCCTTCGCTGATATCAGGCAACGAATGCATGGCGCTTTCTGACATAATTTTCAATCTTGAAACAACAGCCTTTTCCCCAAAAAACAAATCTTTTGGAGGCTCTTCTATCTTAATTTCAAACGGGAAATCATACGAAAAATCCTTGATTTCGGATTTTATCATTTCTCGAACTTTCGAAGCGCATATAAATTTTTCTTCCCTTTTGACGGTAACAGGTAGTATTTTTGAACTATGTTTTTCGATAGCTTTAAGGTATTCTATCCCCAAAATATTATTGGGTTTATTTAAAATTTCTGAAAAACTCCCACATGAGATGGTTTCTTTAATCGCCAATTCCCGAGCCTTCGCAAAAGTGATTCCTTGCCCAAGGTATCTGTGCAAGCCATCTTGAAATTCTAAAGTTTCAAAGGAGTTTTTCACTTCAGAAAGTGCTTGCAAATCTCCACATTCGCTCCCAAAAATCAGCGAATCAACGCATCCAAGAGCATCCGCTAAAAATACGCCAGCATCTGCGTACCTCTCTGCTCGAGAAACAGCCCAAGCACACGGCATCTCAATGACTAAATCAGCCCCGTTTTTGATGGCGATTTGCGCACGAATACGTTTTGAATAAATTGCAGGTTCACCGCGTTGAACAAAATTCCCGCTCATGATCACAACTATGTGCGTAAACCCCATCTGTTTCGCGATTTCAAACAAATATTTATGACCGCTGTGAAAAGGATTGAATTCTGCAATAATCGCGCATATTTTCATTCGGCTTTTAGCCCATAACATAACAAACAATCGAGAATATTAAGCCGCTAATCGTGAGGAAAGCTCCAATAATAGCCATTACGCTGATAATACGTTTACGGCGATTTTCACGAGTTTTTTTGCGGTTTTTAAAATCGATATTCACAACATTATTTTTCACGCAATATTTTCTCCTTCTTCGAAAAACAAGTTCTAAAGTCCTCGACCTTTTAGTATTATTATAATAAATTTCGTTTGAGTAATCAAATCAATTTTATTCCTACATTTTGAATTTTAAGAGGCAAAAACATGGACGCAGAAATATTCCCTGAAGATTTTTCAAAAAACGAACAAGAAAACGAAGAACCTCACAAAAAATTCGAGAGCAAACTTAGTTTTTCAGTCATTAGATTGATCTTTTGCGCAATAATTTTGTTGGTGCTAGCTCTTTTCAAGTACTTCGATTTACAAATTTACCGTGATATTGGGCAGTGGTACGCGCTTAATTTTAAGGCCGAAAAAGTAAACTCTGACGAATTGAAAGAGTTTGCTCAAAGAAAAATTTCAGCCATTCAAAAAATAGTAAACGATAAAATTGACAGCTTGTGATTATTCCACAAATATTTCCGAAGCTTCTAAATACATTCTGTCAATGATTTCTTTAAACGTGGGTCCACATGCTTCGCCGCCTCCGGCGCTATCTTCTGAAAGCACAACTATGCAGTACTTAGGGTGATCCACCGGGAACATACCGCCAATCCAAGAACGCTCGGCACGTTTCCCGTTTTCGATAATCCCTGTTTGAGCGGTGGAAGTTTTGGCAGCCGCATCAGTAGTTTCCGGTTTGCCCTTTTGAGCAGTGCCGTAATTTACTGCAGCATGCATACAGGCTTTCAAAACGTCAGCCGTAGCGGCAGATATTATATGTTTAGAATCTTTTTTTGATTGACCATTAGACTCGGCATCTTCAACAGGGCGAACTTTCATTTCGCCATCCACAAGGCCTTTTATTAACTTAGGCGATTTATAAATTCCGTCAGACGCAATTGCGTTTATTACCGCAGAGATTTGCAGCGGAGTTGCGAGGAGCTTCCCTTGTCCAAAGGAAAAATTCGCTAAAGTTTTTAAATCTTCAAGGCTTTTTTCAGTCGGGAGTTTTCCGGAAGCCGATAACAAATTTTCATTCAATACAACCGGTTCGCCGAGCCCAAATTTCTGTGCATTTCGTAGCAAAGCGCCATCCGGTAACTTTTTTGCAAGTTCAATAAAATATCCGTTGCATGATTCCGCAATTGCCTTTTCAAGTGTGATTTTTCCATGCTTTTTTGAATTAAAGCATCTGAATTTTGTGTCTTCAACTTGATTTTCTCCGGTGCAATCATATTCAAATTCAGGGCTAACCCCACATTCAAGCGCGGCTGCAGCGGTGATGAGTTTGAAAATAGACCCCAAATTAAACTGACACAAAGCGCGATTAATTAGTGGAGAACTCGCGTCGTTTATATAACGTCCAACACTTTGCGGAAGAAAAGACGGAAGGCTATAACACGCACGAATTTCGCAATTAGGGACTTCGGTAACAATTACTGCGCCTTTCGTAATATATTTGTTTGCAGTGTCCTCGACGATGGCTTCTATTCGGCTATCGAGATTCAGCGCAACACCGCGAAAATTCAAATAAGACCGATCCTTCGCAACTTCTTTTATTCCGGGCAAAATCCTCCCGGAAGCATTCGTTTCATATTTGACGTAAATTTCGTTATTTCCTCCTGAAAGATACTCATCAAAAAGTTTTTCGATTCCGCATACGCCGTGGCCGTCTGATGACGTATACCCAATAATATGCGGCGCCATAGTGATATCAGAATATCTTATCGGCACTTCAAAAATTTTCACAAAAGGGGATTTGACTTTTTCTGTTATTTCAATCGTAAACGGCGTCTTACCTGAGCATCTTTTGTAAAGTTCCGACACTTCAGAAGGTTTGACCACCGGAGTAAGCGCCTGCAAAACTTCAACAGATGGAATGACAGCTGCGATGAGCTTCTTTTTGATATTAACAAGGGGTTGGTTCCTGCAATCGTAAATAGTTCCTCGCGTGCTTGCAACTTTCAATTTGTAAGATTGCTGACCGATCGCGGCTTCTTTTAAAAAATTCTTATGTGAAATATAATCTAAATTAAATAATGACAAACAAAATAGTGCCATGAAAGTTCCGAATAAAATCAAGCATCTTTTGTACATTAAAAAAACCAACCTTATTTTTTGACTTACAAAAATAAGTATTGGCTTTGATTTTGGATTTTATTATTTTAAACCAGCCCAGCTTTTTTAAGATTCGAAACATGTACATCGTTAGTTTTGGCGTAATATGCAGTCCCGTCTGCGCTGTGGCAATAATAGTAATAATCTGTTTTATCTGGATTAAGTGCCGCTATAATTGCGTCCATCCCGGGATTGCAAATGGGGCCCGGAGGAAGTCCTTGGATTTTATAAGTATCATACAGCCCTACAAATTTTTTAGAAAGTTCTTGTGGTATAGCTTTCTTTGAACGGTATGGATAATACACCGTGGCATCTATTCTAAGGTAATTCATCGAAAATTCCCCAAATGCATTTTTACCACCGGACTTCAGCGTGCTCAGGCGATTGTGAATTACTGAGGAAACTTTGTACATATCAGCTTTGTCCGCGGCTTCAGCTTGAATCAAAGAAGCAATATTTAGCAAAGTCTCGGTGCTAATTCCCTTTGCTTCTGCAAGTTCCTTGATGCTGACCTTGGTTTCAAAGCCTTCGATATTACTTTTTTGCATAATGTGCTTTTTGTAGTTTACGAGTATCTTATGGATTACTCCCGACGCATCCTCACCACGGTAAAATTTATAAGTATCCGGGAATAAATACCCCTCTAATTTGTATATTCGTTCAGTAGGATTATTTATGTTTTTAAGGAATAGAAAATCGTTATCGAATTCATTTGACTTACACAGTTTCAAAAAGACTTCTTTGCTGCAAATTTCGTTTTTATCGAGCAATTCAGCGCATTCGGCAACGTTCATGCCCTCCGTAAAAGTTATGTCTACCACATTGCGTATATTAGCTTTGTTCTTAATATGATTTAATAGCGCTTGATAATCCATCCCGGCGTTAAGCTCATAAAATCCTCCTGAAAACTTATTGCCAGATTTTGTTGCAACAGCATAAAGCACAAAAAATTCCTTTTCACATATAAGACCGTTTTTTTGGAAAATATCCGCAATTTCCCAAACAGAAGCTCCTTCGGGGATTTCAATTTGAACAGCCACAGAATCGCGCCCAACAGCTAACATATCATTGATGCCGGTCAAGACGTATCTTGCCAAAAGCGCAGATACAAGCCCGAGTAAAACGAACCATACTATCCGAAAAAAACTCTTATTACTGCGTTTGAAGCGACCGCGAGGCTCAGCAGTTGTAGTCATAAGCTCAATTTGCTCCTATCTGCAAGTGAATTCTTTGATATAACTGTTTGTTACTAATATATCAACCGGTCTGTCAAATCTTCCCTGAGGTAACTTTGGCATGATGCAGTTGCTATAACAAAGCCCAACGGTAGTACCCTTAAAATGCTGTAAAAACCTGTCGTAATAACCATAGCCATATCCCAATCTGTATGCTTTGCAATCGAAGCAAAATCCCGGAACAATGCAAATCCCATTTAAAAAAGTTCCTACGGCTTCACACTTTGATTCTATTGGCTCCAAAAGTCCAAAAGCTCCTGGCGAAAGATCATCAAAAGAATTTATATAGTAAAACTTCATGGTTTTTGCACTTTTGTCACAGACAGGCGCAGCGACCCTCTTACCGTCTGCCCAACATTCATTGATAATTCTGTGAGTATCGACTTCAATATTCTTCGAAATATATGTGAAAATAACATCAGCGTTCCCATACTTTCTTAGAATATGGAATTTTCTCGCTATTTTTTCGTCCATTATTTTCTGATAACGCGGATTCAAGTTCTCTCTGATTTTTCGATATTTTCTGCGCAAGTGCATCTTATATAGTTTCATATTCTTGATCATTGTTAATTCCCTTACTTAACGTTAAAAATTTATCGGTCGTCAAAAGTTTTGCCTGATTCCTCACTCATAGTATTATATATGCTCATTTGCAAATTTTCTATATGTTTATTTTTATCTGGCTTTTTACATTTTTTAGTATAGTCAAGGGTAGTTGAGAGACTTTCTTGCGTTAGTCTTTGCGGATATTTAAATAATGAATATTTATAATAATTGTAGAGTAATATTTGTGGAATTTATCGATTGAATGTGCGGTTCAGTCGGCTTTTTTATTAAATTTACTTCGAATTTTTAAATTAAGATAATTTTTTGGAATTATAGTAGACAAAGTTTGAATTTTGAGTTAATATAAGTCAATATACGAAGAATTTCGGAGGTGCTTCCAGAGAATTATGGTAAGTGAAGTTTTTGCTTCAGAAGAAACTATGGCATTGGCAAAACAAAAAGCGTGCGAAATGCTCGGTGCAATAGAAAGTGATGTGGAATTTGAGGTAATCCAAGAGCCTTCAAAGAGAGTCTTGGGTATGTTTGGGGGAAAGCTTGCGCAAGTCAAGGCAACTTTAAAAGAATCTGTAGCGTCAAAAGCTTGTAAGATTTTAAAAGAAATTTTGTGTTATATGAATTTAGGGTCACTTGAAGTTAATATAATTTCAGAAAGCGATGAGCTATGTGAACTCCATGTTACGGGGGATGACGTTGGGTATATTGTCGGTAAACACGGTGAAACATTGGATTCTCTTCAATATATAATTACGCTCGTCGCCAATGATAAACCAAAGTCGCAACCGTTTTGCAAAATTAGAATCGAAGCTGGAGATTATCGCGAGCAAAGACGAATCACCCTCGAAAATTTAGGTAAAAAAATTGCAGCAAGAGCGCTATATTTAGGTAAAAAATGTTCTCTCGAACCAATGAGATCCTACGAGCGAAAAGTTGTCCACACCTCCATCGGGGAAGTGGAAGGAGTACACTCTTGGTCCGAAGGCGAAGGCGAAGAACGACATGTTGTTGTTTCGCCGCAGCTTGAAAGGCCAACTTTTGACCGGTTTTGAAATATAAAGTTTGAGAATTGCTCCCCGACGTTCTGGGGAGCAATTTGGGTTTGTGAACAAAAGGAGAAAATTTATGAAAACGATAGCGGCTATATCTACAGCATACGGCATTGGCGGGATAGGAATCGTAAGAATTTCCGGAAAATCTGCCACTAAAATTGCTGACAAAATTTTTGTTCCATTTTTTGGGAATAAAGCAAATTGCCTCGAAAGTTTGGAAGGATATAGAGCAAAATATGGCAAAATACGCCATGAAAACGAATACATAGATGATGTTGTCGCTTTGGTTTTCAGAGCTCCAAAAAGCTATACTGGCGAGGATGTTGTAGAGATATCTTGTCATGGCGGGCTATATGTGACCAGACGAATCCTGCGCGCTGTTTTGGAAGCCGGAGCAAATCCTGCAGAACCCGGTGAATTCACTAAAAGAGCATTTTTAAATGGCAAAATGGATTTATCTCAAGCCGAAGCTGTTATGGACTTGATTTTGGCTAAAAGCAACCGTGCAAATCAAATTGCATTTCGTGCAAGAGAAGGCAGTTCAGCTCAAAAAATAACCAAAATAAAAAACAAGCTCATTGATATTTCTGCCGGGCTCAGTGCTTGGGCTGATTATCCGGAAGACGACATCCCCGAAGTTGACCTTAAAACACTGCAAAAAAGTTTAAGCAAAATTGTAAATTCAATTGATAAAATGATTGAAAATTACGATGCTTTCAAAATTATTAAAAATGGCATAAAAACAGCCATTATAGGTCGACCTAACGTTGGTAAGTCTACCCTCATGAATTTGCTTTCGGACTCGCAAAAATCGATCGTTACTGATATCCCCGGAACGACGAGAGACGCCATAGAAGAAAACGTTATGATTGGCGATATCCCTATTTTGCTTGTTGATACAGCCGGGATACGCGAAACTGACGACAAAGTAGAGAAAATAGGAGTCGAAAAGGCAAAAAACCATATGAACGATTCAGAAATAATCTTATTTATGCTAGACGCGTCATCCCCGATTTGCAAAGAAGATGAAGACATCCTCAAAACTTTGGAAAAAGAAAAAACCATTTTATTATTGAACAAATGTGACATTGGTAACAAAATAGATGCAGAGAGATTATCAACATTTTCGGATAAAATTGTTGAATTATCAGCTTTAACCGGTGACGGACTCGAAAAACTGAAAAAAATAATCGAAAACACCGTTGGGATGTCAAAGTTCGACCCATCAGATTCAGTTATTTCAAACGAAAGACAATTTTTGACGCTGAAAAAAGCAGCCGATATCCTCAGAGAAGCCATAAAGGAAGTTACAAACCAGATGACTTTGGACGCAATTACGGTTTTAATTCAAGACGCTCTGGCAACTATTATGGAATTCACAGGCGAAAATGTTAACGAAACCGTTGTAAACAGAGTATTTGAAAAGTTTTGCGTTGGTAAATAATAAAAATCAATTAAAAAATAATTTTAAGGAGGGGTAATTTAACCTATGGAAGACAAAAAAGAAGCAAAATATAAAATTAATGAGAGCTATGATGTTTGCATAATTGGTGCCGGTCATGCCGGAATTGAAGCCGGCCTTGCCGCTGCAAGACTTGGGTGCAAAACTGCGGTTTTTGCCATTAGCTTGGATTCAGTTGGGAACTGCCCGTGTAATCCCTCAATTGGCGGGACAGCAAAAGGACACCTCGTACGAGAAATAGACGCTCTTGGCGGCGAAATGGGGCGAACGGCAGATGAATGCTTTTTGCAAAGCAGAATGCTGAATCTTGGCAAAGGCCCTGCGGTGCACTCTTTGCGCGTTCAAATCGACCGCAATAAATACAAACAGGTAATGAAGCATAAATTAGAGCTTCAAGATAATCTTTTTCTAAAGCAAGCGGAAATAACGGATATTTCAAATAATAATATTTCAAACAATAATATCCCAAATATTAAAGACGGTAATTGGATTTTGACTTCAAGAAACAATATGAAATATAGAGCAAAATGCGTAATTTTGGCTACGGGAACGTTTTTAAAAGGGACAGTACACATTGGAGAAACGTCCTATTCAAGCGGGCCTGACGGCATATTCCCATCGATTTTGCTTGGAGAATCTCTTAAAAAGCTTGGTTTAAAACTCAAAAGATTTAAAACCGGCACTCCGGCAAGAGTATTGAAGTCAAGCATAAATTTTAAAATTTTAGAAGAACAGTGCGGCGATAAAGATATCGTCCCGTTTTCGTATGACTCTGAAGATATTGGAAAAAATAAAATAAAATGTTATATTTCTTGGACTAACGAAAAAACTAAGGAAATAATATTAAAAAATATTCACAGATCTCCAATGTACAGCGGAACAATTGAAGGCATTGGGCCGCGGTATTGCCCTAGCATCGAGGACAAAATAATGCGGTTCCCAGATAAACAAAGGCATCAACTGTTTATCGAGCCTTGTGGAATAAACACCGAAGAAATATACCTTCAGGGAATGTCGACCTCTCTCCCGGAAGACGTACAAATTGAAATGTATCAAACAATCCCCGGGCTCGAAAAAGTCGAAATAATGCGCCCAGCTTACGCTATTGAATATGACATCGCGGACCCCCAGCAAATGGATGCCAGCCTTGAATTCAAGGAATTTCCCGGACTTTTTGGTGCTGGGCAATTCAACGGAAGTTCTGGCTATGAAGAAGCTGCTGCACAAGGCCTTGTCGCCGGGATTAATGCCGCTTTGAAAATCGGCGGCAAGGAGCCTATGATCTTAGATAGAGGTTCGTCCTACATTGGCACACTCATTGATGACTTGGTAACAAAAGGCGTTCAAGATCCTTACAGAATGATGACGTCGCGTTCAGAATATCGCCTTGTTTTGAGGCAAGATAACGCTGATGAGCGTCTTACGCCAATCGGCAAAAGCATTGGACTCATCGGTGAAAGCCGTTTTAGAAGATTCGAACGTTCCCAATTATTGAAAAATCAAGAGCTTCAAAGAATAAAAAATACCATAATTCTACCGAGTGATGAATTAAACGATATGCTTGTTTCACGTGAAACATCAAAAATTTCTACCGGAATTAAAATCAGTGATTTGTTGAAAAGGCCACAAATAACGTACTCAGATTTAGAACCATTTGATAAAAGTCGCCCAAATATCGATAAATCTATTTTTGAAAAAGTACAAATCGAAATTAAATATGAGGGATATATAGCACGTCAAAATCACCAAATAAAAGAACTACGACGGCTCGAAAAAAAGCTTTTACCTGAAGAAATTGATTACGAAAACATAAAAGGGCTTAGACTTGAAGCCACCGAAAAACTTTCTAAAATCAGACCTAAAAGCATCGGCCAAGCATCGCGAATTTCAGGTGTAAGCCCGGCGGATATTTCTGTTTTGATTATATGGCTTTCTGCAAAATCCCAAAAAGAGGACATAGCCACAGCGTGTTTACCGTCTGCGCCGTAATCCCTTGCTTTAACCATGAGTAATGTCAAACGTTGGATGCTCAGTACATTAAAACGCACAATATATTTACTACCGTGGTCGAGCATTATTCTAAACACTTGACAAACAATAACTTTTAAGTATAATATAGAAAAAGGGGGGCGTAAAATATGAATAACGTAGAAAGAGCCATTAAAGATAATCCCGCTATTGGTAGAAACTGGGATGAAGTGAGAGCAGAGCTTTTTACTCCAGAGTAAATAGCTGAAAGCGACCTTAGAGTTGCGTTGATTGGCGAATTTATTAAAGCGCGGCAGGAAAAGGGCTTGAGCCAGAAGAAACTTGAAAAATTGAGCGGCGTAAAACAGCCTGTAATCGCAAGAATGGAAAAGGGAGACACAATCCCCCAGCTTGATACTATCTTAAAGGTTTTAGTCCCACTTGGGAAAACCCTTGCTATAGTTCCGCTGGACAATCGATAAACAGAATAACGCAGAAGCTCAGCTATAAAGCAGCTGGGCTTCTGTTTTTGTCGGCTTTTTCAGTTCTCATCTAACGTATCGCAAATTTCATAAATATACCACAATAGACGAATAACACAAAAACCAATAAAGCTCAAAAGACTCTGCTTTGCAAAGTTTTTTGAGCCAAATTTATAAAATTTTTAAAAAACACTTGACAATATATATATATATATATATAATTATTTTCGAAATGCATTTCAGGAACAATTTTTCATTTTGATTGATTGTTCAAAAAATTTACTGAGGAAGGATTGATTTTCATGGCAACAACAAAAATGACAAAAAAGGAATTTGAAAAACAAGTAGATGAGCTTTTTGATTATGTACAAGGCCAAATTAAAGACGGTAAAAAATGGCAAAATGACAATTATCGCAAATTAATACAACAGGTTAAACGCCTTGCAAATGAAATTGAAAAATATGCTAAAGAACATGACATTAAACTTGATTCAAAAAAACTGCTAAATTATATGTCAAAATATACGATGTTCCAATGGGGTGCTCGAACTATGGACCCAGTCATAAAAGAAGCCAAACTTGATATACAACTTTCTGACATCGTAAAATCCATTGATGATGAAACGTTAAAAAAACGTCTAAACAACCTGCCACATGAACTATACAAACTAATAGACCCAGTGAGAATACAAGGTTCCACCCTCTCTAACGCCATGCACGGGAACACGGCCGTGCAACTAAATAACTACCTCAAAGCACGCCCCGCTTTTTTCCAATATTTTGACAAACTTAAAAGCTCTAGAACCAAGTACTATGTCGAATCTGAACTAGCAATACAAATAGCGAACTCTTATCAAGTTGCCTTTGACTCCAACAAAAGCCAACAGGAACTAAAAGACCTAAAACAAGATATACTAGACAGTTTTAAAGAATAAAACCAAACACGCACGCACTAAAAAACTTAACCAACCTCGGAGACAAAATCGTTTTCGAGGCTGGTTTTTTTATGTATGCGAATTATCTAAACCTTGTGGGGGCAGCAAAAATCAAAAACTATCATTTTTGCCTAATTTTCATATTATACTTGACAATATATATATATATATATATATAATTATTTTCGAAATGCATTTCAGGAACAATTTTTCATTTTGATTGATTGTTCAAAAAATTTACTGAGGAAGGATTGATTTTCATGGCAAAAGAGCTTACAACTCTACCCAAAAAAACGCTTGAAGAAGAACTAGAAAAACTTATACGCCACGTAAATTCAAACATGGACAAAGCTCAGCAATGGCTAGCACAAAAACAGAATGATATACTCGAATGGGCTAACGACGAATTTGAAAAACGTATAGAATGGATCAACGACAGCGGCAATTGGCTGGACCAAAAAGTACTGACCGAAGCCAAGCAAGCTTATTTGAACGTATGGCTGAATTACGAAGCGAAACCGGCCGAACGCACAAAAGCAACAAAAGACTTTATCAACACCATAAAACGTTTTGTCATAGGTGAAGAACACAAAGCCCCCATGCTTGATTGGCAAAACACACTACAAAACAAATTAGAAAGACTTTCAAAGCAGCAATCAGATGTCTTACAGGATGTGGATAAAAATTACGAAAAAATGCTAGGAAATTACACTAGCGAACTTCAGATATGCCTGGGCCCTTCAAATTCCAGAAAACCAACGCTCCCTTACAATATATTTAAAAATGCGATGGTTAAAGCCTATGTAGAAAAGATTGACGCCGCTGAACGGGCAAAAATGTTCGATGGGGTGGAAAAAGAGGTTCTAGATCGTTTCGACAAAGAGTTTGAGGTAAAAACTTCCTAACTACCTATGCAAATGCAAGGTAAAAAATAAACCATTAATAAATAAGAATAGCTTAAACTAGCCAACCTCGGAGACAAAATCGTTTTCGAGGCTGGCTTTTGCTTAGCGTTGGTATGTGTTAACGCATCCCGCTGTGTGATCTGAAGCGCGGCTTAACTTAAGTAATCTTCCAGAATTTCGTTCAATTGTTCGTTGCTTTCAGCAAATATGCCGTTTTTAAGGATTTTTTGGTCTGCTTCCGGTAGCGTCTTCACAGATATTTCTGTGGTGCGGAGCGGTTTTTCGCTGCCCTTTTCAAAAACAGCTATGCAACCCTTATATTCCTTCACGCTGTAGCTATCGTGCCCGG
>CAZDOV010000007.1:0-13506 GCA_964507135.1 uncultured Eubacteriales bacterium
ATATTATGCTCAGGCACCCTTAAACACCCAGCCGACATACGTCGCAACTCCGCAATCTGGCTATTTTATGCCGGCTCAGCAAAATTTTGGTTATACGCCTGTTCAGACGCCATTTTACGGTCAACAGCAAACCCCTTATTATAAATAATCCCCACAGGATAACCGTTCACCCGCTGAATTTCAGCGGGTGTTTTGGTGTACGCAAATAATTCTGCGCTAAAATTATTGATTGTGGAGTTATTTGCAAGCGCCGGATATCAGGCACTTAACGAACTGTATCAATGCCGATATCGCAAACACTAAAAAGAATGTGCCTATGCCAATCAATGCAACAATTGCAATCACAGATATGTCAAGAGTAATCGACACGGCCGCTAACGCTGACAGCACGGTGCCAACAGCTCCAATTAATAGGCACCTACCATATTTGCAGAAACAGCTTCCGAAATTTCCTGATGCGTTTGACAATCCTGATATAAAAAGCGGTGCTATCAAAACGTACAAAAGCATGGCTCCGCCTATGCCAAGCGCTACCCATATTCCGTTTAAAATCAGCGGAATATATCCAAGCGCAAAGAATATTGCCGTGATAATACCAATCACAATTCCAAGTACTGCCCCAATGATTCCACAGCCGCTTCTGCAAGGGCAAAGTTCGTTGTTTTTCTTCATTTTTACCAACTCCTATTTTTTAATATTCCAAACGCCTAAATCGACACGGTAATACTACTAAAAAATTCAGTATAGTGATATAATGTATTTTAAAAAAGGTGGTGAATTTAAGCGTTCGTTATATACTATGCGCGCTTATACGGTTATGATAAAAATAGCTCCTTCCCTGCTTGCGTGCGATTTTTCAAAGATAGGCGAAGAAATTGCAAAAATTGAATTTTCCGGTGCAAATATGGTGCATCTAGACGTCATGGACGGCAGATTTGTTCCAAACATTACTTTTGGGGCTCCGGTGATAAAATCTATCAGAAAATCCACTGCTATTCCTTTTGATACGCACCTGATGATTGAAAATCCGATTGAATATATTTCAGATTTCGCAAATGCTGGGAGCGATATAATAACGTTTCACGTAGAGTCAAATTCAGACGTAATAAAAACTATTGAGAAAATCAAAAGCCACGATAAGAAAGTCGGGATTTCTCTCAGGCCGAAAACAGACGTAAAAATTTTGAAACCGTATTTAAATTATGTCGACGTAGTGCTCATAATGACAGTTGAACCGGGATTTGGAGGCCAAAAATTCATGGAGGATCAACTTGAAAAAGTTCTGTTCTTGAAAAAAGAAGCAATTGAGAATAATTTGAATTTTCAAATCGCACTTGACGGTGGGATAAATCTAGAAACAATAAAAATAGTGCGAAATTTTCCCGTGGATATTTGTGTGGCTGGCACATGTATATTTAGTTCTGATGCACCGAAAAATACTATAAGAAATCTAAAAGGAAATTAAAAATTATCAAAGAAAGGCGAAAAAATATGTTAAAAATCAAAAAGATAAATTGTGCCTTAGTTTCAGTTATTTCTATTATGTCTAGTTTGTTGACCGCAAAGTGTATTCAAGATACAAAAAGTGCTAAAGAATCTGAAGCGGTGTATAAATCAGGAGGAGTTTTCGAAAATGAGCAGCGCCAGAGTACTGAAAAATCCTTTGCCAAAGGCGCTTGGATTTCATTTATGGACCTTGATGTTCATCAATGTGATAACACAGAAGAGGCTTTTAAAAAAAATTACGATAGTTATATCGAAAAAGCAAAAAAGCACAATCTGGATTATATAGTAGTGCACGTTAGGTCACACAGCGACGCGTTTTATCCTTCTAAAATTTTTCCATGGTCTCACATATTTACCGGTACCCAAGGGGATTCGCAAAATTTTGATCCTTTGAAATATGCAGTAGATGAAGCCCACAAAAATGGCCTCAAGTTTCATGCGTGGGTAAATCCTTTGAGGATATCGTCCGTGTCTACTCCAAACCAAATTTGTGAGGCAAATCCATACAATTCTGAACCGTATAGAAGCAAAGTAATAGACTATAAAACCGGAAAAATCGCTAATCCTGCTTACCCTGAAGTTCGAAAATTAATTGTAGACGGCATTAAAGAAGTTGTGGAAAACTATGACGTTGATGCAATTCACCTCGATGACTATTTTTATCCGGAAGAAGATGTATCCTCAGATGTATATTCGATGGACTTTGCATATCAGGAATATGTATCAAAGTGCATTGATGAATCACCGATGAGCGCAGAACAGTGGCGAATTTATAATATCAATTTGCTTGTTAAAGAAATTAGTGAAGCTATTAAAAGTTTAAAATCTCATGTGGAATTTGGAATTTCTCCACCAGGCGTTTTGGAAAAGTGTAAAAAAGTAGGCGCTGATATTTCTGAATGGGTAACCAAAGGTTATTTAGATTATATTTGCCCTCAAATTTATTGGAGTATTGATTTCGATGTGATGCCGTTCGAAGGTACACTCAAACGTTGGGAAGATGTGATTATCGGAAACCAAGTCAAAATGTACGTTGGGCTTGCAGTCTATAAAGCCGGATCGAAAGAAGCTGACGCTAAAACATGGTCCAGCAGGGATGACATTCTGGCAACTGAATACGACATTGTGAAACGTCATTCTTTGGATGGAATAACATTGTTTTCTCTAAAATGTATGGATGAACCTCAGCGTGCAGCCGAAATTTTTAACTTAGATAAAAAATTAAAAGATGTGTAGAATGAAGCGGTAAAAGTTTAGAGCATATACGAAATAGCACGTACGAATAAGAGTAGCACAGGCAGAAATTGTATTAGATTTAATTTTGTTTTAGAGGTGTTTGCGATGAGTAAAAATGTGTTGGTTTTGTCCGGGAGCCCGCGTAAGGGAGGAAATTCCGATTTGCTTTGTGATGAATTCATCAAAGGCGCAGAAGCGGCCGGGAATACCGTAGAAAAAATATTTGTACGAGAGAAAAATATTAACTACTGCATCGGTTGTTATTATTGCAAAAATCATGAAGGCGTATGTGCAATTGATGACGGCATGGATGAAATATTAGAAAAAATACATCGCGCTGACGTTATTGTTATGGCTAGCCCAGTTTATTTTTATTCGATCGATGCTCAAATGAAAGCTGTTATCGACCGTTGTGTCGCACAGTGGACTAAAATTAAAAATAAAGAATTTTATTACATTATGACTGCTGCGGAAGATAGCGACACAGTGATGGATTGTACATTAGAGTGTTTTCGTGGTTTTGCAAAATGTCTAAATGGTTCTGTCGAAAAGGGAGTAATCTACGCTAAAGGATTTTATGAAGCCGGAGAAGTAAAAGGCTCGCCGGTTATGACGAAAGCCTATGATATGGGAAAAAGTATTAAATAGGAGATCCTGCAAGATTAGAGCAGTTCGCGCAGTTAATTAATGAGAGAAAGCTGAAGGTTTGAGGCCGAGTTTTAGTTATTTGTTGAAAATAATAAAAATAGATCAACATTTTAATGTAACACCTAAAACTTAGGTGTTGCTATTTTATATTATTAATTTTAACATTTTTTAATTTTTCTTTTTGCTGTTTCTTTGGTTATTTTTTCTTATGACGTATCATTATAACCTTAAAATTTGTGGCGTTTTTCTTTGCATAAAATGTATTGTAAATGATGCGAATTTGGTATAAAATACAAGTTTAAGTACAGTTTGCCGGTGGAGGTTGAGAATGAAAATTAAGTTCACTAAGATGCATGGCTGTGGGAATGATTATATTTACGTAAATTGTTTTGAAAACTGTATTTATGATCCGAGCAGTTTAAGTATGAAGCTGTCTGATAGGAGATATGGCATTGGTGGAGATGGGATAATACTTATAGAGCCTTCCGAGGATGCAGATGCTAAAATGCGGATTTTTAACAAAGATGGCAGCGAAGGAAAAATGTGCGGTAATGGCATACGTTGTGTGGCGAAGTATCTTTATGACAATGGACTCACTAGTTCAAGAGAAAACATACGAGTAAAGACGTTGAGTGGAGTGAAGACTCTTGATATTGTTGAGAACAATGGCTATGAAGCAATAGTTAAGGTCAATATGGGGGAAGCCATTTTTGAGTGTGAGAAAATACCTATGATTTTTTCTAAGGATGAGGTTATAAACGAACATGTTACAATAAACGACAAATCATACGGAATAACTTGTATTTCTATGGGTAATCCGCACTGTGCCATGTTTTGTGACGAAGTTTATTCTGCAGATGTAAAAGGTATTGGAGCCAAGCTTTCTACGCACAGTATGTTCCCAGAAGGTGTAAATGTTGAATTTGTGAGCATAGTTGATAGCAACAATATCACTATGAGAGTTTGGGAAAGAGGAAGCGGGGAAACGCTGGCTTGCGGTAGTGGCGCGTGTGCAAGCGTGGTTGCTGCAGTCCGAAATGGGTTTTGTAATAAAAACGAAGAAGTTACAGTCCATTTGCGTGGAGGAAAATTAGTTGTTAATTATTCCGATGATGGTGTGATGATGACGGGGAATGCCGTAAAAGTTTTTGAAGGAGAAATAGAAATATGACAAAATACGTGTTTGTTACAGGTGGAGTCGTTTCAGGTCTTGGGAAAGGGATTACGGCAGCCTCGCTTGGTCGGCTTTTAAAGTTTCGCGGTTTAAAGGTTATGGCGCAGAAGTTAGATCCTTACATAAATGTGGATCCGGGAACAATGAGCCCTTATCAACATGGTGAAGTTTTTGTGACTGAAGATGGGGCAGAAACAGATTTGGATTTGGGGCACTATGAACGCTTTATTGACGAAAACTTAAATAAGTACTCCAACTTGACAACAGGAAAGGTTTATTGGAACGTCCTCCAGAAGGAAAGAAAAGGGGAATATCTGGGAGAAACCATTCAGGTCATACCGCATATTACCAATGAAATTAAAAAGTTTATTTATTCGGTCGGAAGAAAATCCAATGCTGATGTAGTCATAACCGAAATAGGGGGGACTACTGGAGATATTGAAAGTCAGCCGTTTTTGGAGGCAATCCGGCAAGTTTCCACTGAGGTTGGAACTGAAAACTGTATTTTTATTCATGTAACATTGGTTCCATACATAACGAGCTCGGGAGAGTATAAGTCTAAGCCCACACAACATTCTGTCAAAGAGCTGCGCTCTCTTGGAATAAATCCGGATTTGATCGTTGCGCGCTGTGATCAACCGCTTTCTCAGAGTATAAAAGATAAAATCTCGCTATTTTGTAACGTAAAACGTGATTGTGTGATTGATAATGTTACAGTTTCATCGCTTTATCACGCGCCATCGATGCTTGAAAAAAGCCATTTTTCGGATATAGTTTGCAGAGAACTGAATTTGAGCTGCTTAAAAGGTGACACAACTGAATGGGAAAAGACACTTGAACGAATCGATCATCGTACTAAAAAGGCCAAGATAGCGCTAGTTGGGAAGTATGTTCAGCTTCATGATGCGTATCTTTCGGTTGTCGAAGCGCTCAATCATGGCGGATTCGAAACTGGCACTAACATTGAAATCAAATGGATTGACTCGGAGTTAATTACCGAGTTCACTGTTGACGAACAGCTTGGAGATTGCGACGGAATTTTGGTTCCCGGAGGATTTGGCGGTCGAGGGCTTGAAGGAAAGCTTGAGGCTGCGAAATATGCTCGGAATCACGATGTGCCGTATCTTGGAATATGTCTTGGAATGCAGGCTGCTGTTATTGAATTTGCAAGAGATGTTTTGGAATTTGAAGATGCAAATTCAGAAGAATTTGATCCAAGTAGCAAGCACCACGTGATACACCTTATGAATGATCAGAAAGATAAAACTCAAAAAGGTGGGACGATGAGACTTGGCGCATATCCATGCGAAATTAAAAGCGGGTCGCTCATGAGCAGAGCATATGGATGTGAAGAAGTCAACGAGCGTCATCGACATAGGTATGAATTCAATAACGATTACCGTGAGCAATTTGAGCAAAATGGCATGAAAATCACAGGCGTTTCGCCTAACGGGGTGCTAGTAGAAGCTGTAGAGATCCCCAAAAACAAATTTTTCGTTGGCGTTCAGTATCATCCGGAGTTTAAGAGCAGGCCGAACAGGGCTCATCCGCTTTTCCGTGAATTTGTGCGTGCGGCGAGCAACAAATAACTTTGGATTAGTTGGAGGAAATTGATTTGGCAATAAGAGTTAATGATAATTTTGACATTCTCAAACGAAACTATCTTTTTGCAGAAATAAGTCGCAAAACCGAAGAGTATAAAAAATGCAATCCCGAAAAAAATATTATAAGGCTCGGCATTGGAGATGTCACACTTCCGCTATGTGATGCTGTTTTGAGCGCTATGCATCGTGCTGTTAATGAACTCGGGGATACTAGTTCTTTCAGAGGATACGGGCCGTATGAAGGGTACGAATTTTTGAGAGAAGCTATTAGTGCGAATTATGCGAAACGCGGTGTTAAAATCGGGAGCGATGAAATATATGTTTCAGATGGAGCAAAAAGCGATACAGCGAATATTCTTGAACTTTTTTCACCGGATGGAGTTGTTTTGATACCGAATCCGACTTATCCTGTATATGTCGATAGCAGTATTTTGCGTGGCGTTAGTGTCGCTTATATTGACGCAAATGCTGAAAATAATTTTCTCCCGCTTCCGGATTATTCCGTAAAGCCGAGTATCATATATCTTTGTTCGCCAAACAATCCCACTGGAGCTGTTTATGATAAATCCAGGTTAAAAAAATGGGTCGATTATGCGCTCGATTGTAACGCGGTAATACTTTTTGATGCAGCATATGAATCGTTTATAGAAGACGAGGAATTGCCACACAGCATATTTGAAATTGACGGCGCTAAAAAGTGCGCAGTAGAGATATGTTCATTTTCAAAAAACGCAGGGTTTACCGGTGTTAGATGTGGCTATGCAACAATCCCAAATGATCTTATGATAGACGGCAAAAAGCTGGGAGAGCTCTGGCTTAGACGTCAATCGATCAAATTTAACGGGACTTCTTATATAACTCAAAGAGGTGCTGAAGCCGCGCTTTCAAATGAGGGGCAAAGCCAAGTAAAAACATGCGTTGACTATTATAAGGGAAATGCAAAGATTTTATCGCAGGCTCTCATTTCGCTAGATATTTGGCATATTGGTGCGAAAAATTCGCCATATGTTTGGCTTAAGTGCCCGAATAATATGAAATCATGGGATTTTTTCGATTTGCTTTTGACGGAAGCAAATATAGTGGGGACTCCAGGTTCGGGATTTGGGACGAACGGAGAAGGCTTTTTCAGACTTTCTTCATTCGGGGACAGACAAAATATTTTGGATGCTGCAGAGCGGCTAAAAAAATTAGGATTTTAACAGCAAAAATTTTTAAAAATTAAATGAGGTAGAAAAAATGGCATTTGATAAAAATAAAGCGCTTGAAACAGCGCTAGGACAAATTGAAAAACAGTTTGGCAAAGGTGCGGTGATGAGGCTCGGGAGAAACGAAGCGATGCACGTAGATTCAATACCGACCGGTTCGCTTGCTCTTGATATTGCTCTTGGCATTGGTGGATTGCCACGAGGAAGAATTATTGAAGTTTATGGTCCGGAATCTTCCGGCAAGACCACGTTAGCGCTTTCTTGTGTCGCGCAAGGCCAAAAAAACGGAGGAAATGCGGCTTTTATCGATGTGGAACACGCGCTAGATCCTGTTTATGCTGCTAATTTAGGTGTAGATGTGGATTCTTTGTTGGTTTCTCAGCCTGATACCGGTGAACAGGCTCTCGAAATTACAGAGTCTTTGGTTAGGTCCGGCGCAATAGATGTGATAGTTGTTGACTCAGTTGCGGCACTAGTGCCAAGAGCCGAAATAGAAGGCGAAATGGGGGATTCCCACGTTGGACTTCAGGCTAGATTGATGTCTCAGGCTTTGCGCAAGCTAGCCGGGGCAATCTCAAAATCTAACTGCGTTGCGATATTTATTAACCAATTACGCGAAAAAGTCGGAATTATGTTTGGTAATCCGGAGGTTACTCCGGGAGGGCGTGCGCTCAAGTTCTATTCTTCAGTGAGAATCGATATCAGGAGAATAGAAACCTTGAAAGCTAATGGCGAGATGATTGGCTCAAGAACTCGCGCAAAAGTCGTCAAAAATAAAATCGCCCCACCGTTCCGTGAAGCAGAATTTGATGTTATGTACGGTAAAGGAATTTCACATGAAGGAGAAATTTTGGATCTAGCCGTAAAATTAGATATTATTCAAAAGAGCGGTTCATGGTTTGCTTACGGCGATAAAAAACTCGCTCAGGGGCGTGACAAAACCAAAGAATATTTGCGCGATAATCCGGAATTTGCTGCAGACATTGAAGCGCAAGTTCGTGAAAGTGCCAACACGATTTATTCAAGACCTTCTCTCGCCAGAAATACCGAAGCGGTTACCGAGAGCGATGTCGCTACAATTAATTCTGAGCCTGATGACGGTGAAGACGAATAGTTCAGTAGGCAAAATTATGAGCTGGAGGCATATGTGTGATAATTACAGATTTAAAAAAGTCGAAAAAAGGTAACGTACTCATATATGCCGACGGTGAATATTTAACAAAGGTTTTGCCAGAAATATTTTTGAAGAGCGGTCTTAAAGTCGGCGACCACATTGATGACGAGGCTTTAAAGAATTTATCTGAAGAAACAAATTTGGGCAAGGCCAAAGAAAAAGCCCTTAGATTGCTTTCGTTTCGAGATCACTCAAAAAAAGAATTAGTAGAAAAAATCAGGCAGTCGTTTGGCTGTGAGTGCGCAGAGCGTGCCGCTGATAAAATGGAAGATTTAGGATTAGTCGATGATGAGAAATTCGCGGATTCTTACGCAAAAGAACTTTTTGAATCGAAACTTTATTCCGTACGCCGAATTGAGTATGAGCTCGCTAAAAAAGGCATTTCAAGTGAACTGATAGAAAAAATCATAAGTGAAAATGTTTTTGATGAGCGCGAGAATATTGCAAAGATTTTAAGTAAAAAAGGTTTGAACAAAAATTTGATAGAAAATAGATCTGAGAATCAGAAAGAATTTAGGCGTATAGTAGCGTACTGTCAAAGACTTGGCTATTCTTGGAGCGATATAAGTGCTGTTATAAACGATTTTTGAGATTTTTTGGGGGATGCAAAATGAACCTTGCAAACAAGCTTACTCTTTTTAGAATATTTTTAGTATTCCCCGCAATTCTTTTTATTTTGTGCGATTTTATACCATTGAGGTGGGTTTATGTTTTTTTGATATTTTTAGCGGCGTGCTATACAGATTATTTGGATGGAAAAATTGCTAGGAAAAATAATTACATAACTAATTTCGGTAAGATTATGGATCCTCTTGCGGATAAAATACTTGTTATTTCTGTGTTCATTTGTTTCGTTGGGTTGGGATTTGCGCCAATTTTGCCAGTATTGCTAATAGTGATACGTGAATTTATTGTAACTTCCGTACGGCTATTGCTCGCAAAATGTAATGGAGTTGTAATCCCGGCAAATATTTGGGGGAAGCTTAAGACCGTAACTCAGATGTTTGCAATAGGGGTGATTATAGCACTTCAAATGTACATAGAAATGACAGGAATAGAGGGAATGAAAAATACGGACTGTTTTGTGGTAACCTTTTTTTCAGGTATACTAGTTTGGTTTAGCGCAGTGTTGTCTATCATATCCGGTGGGATTTACGTTTTTAAAAGCAGAAAATTTTTTAGTTTTTGATTATTTTGAAGGAGATGCTGGAATGAAGCTTTATAATACTTTTACGAAACAAAAACAAGAGTTTATCCCTCTTGAAAAAGGTAAAGCTAAGATATATGCTTGTGGCCCGACGGTTTATAATTACATTCATATCGGTAATGCGCGTCCAATTTGTGTTTTTGATGTTCTCAGAAGGTATCTTGAATATATAGGATATGATGTGACGTTTGTTCAGAATTTCACTGACATTGACGATAAAATAATAAAAAAATCTTTGGAAGAAAACGCTGATTTTTTAACTGTTTCAGAAAAATATATCGCAGAATATAAAGTGGACGCAAGGGGTTTGAATGTGAAAGAGGCAACGGTAAATCCCAGAGCCACAGAAAATATGGACGAAATAATAAAAATGATAGAAACTTTGATAAAAAAAGGCTATGCTTATGCGTTACCAAGTGGGGATGTATACTTTAGTACGCGATCGTTTGATAATTATGGTAAGCTTTCAGGTCAGACAATAGATGACTTGAAATCTGGAGCTAGGATTCAAATCGATGAATCTAAAAAAGATCCACTTGATTTTGCACTTTGGAAGCCCGCCAAAGCGAATGAACCGTATTGGGAAAGCCCTTGGGGGAGAGGACGTCCGGGCTGGCACATCGAGTGTTCTGCCATGGTAGGAAAGTATCTTGGCAAAACAATTGATATCCATTGTGGTGGGCAAGACCTTATTTTCCCCCATCATGAAAACGAAATTGCCCAAAGCGAGTGTTGCAGCGGAGCCAAGTTTGCGAATTACTGGGTTCACAACGGGTACATCAACGTGAATAGCCAAAAAATGTCAAAATCTTTAGGGAATTTTTTCACTGTTAGACAAATTGCTGAAAAATACGGCTATGCTCCAATTAGGTTTTTGATGATTTCTTCGCATTACCGTAGCCCGATAAATTTTAGCGAAGAAATTGTTGCGCAATGTAGTTCTGCGCTGGAGCGGCTCTATAACTTTAGAGAAAATCTGGATTTTGCAATAAAGCATGCTGAAAATTTGGATGATAGCCCTGATTTTGATTTGCAAGTATATAAAAATAAATTTATTGAAGCGATGAATGATGATTTGAATACCGCAGACGCTATAGGGGTTTTGTTTGAATACGTAAAAGATGTGAATTTGAATGTGATTTCTAAATTGTCATCTGATAGGGCTTTGCTCGAAAAAATCCAAAAGTTATTTGATGAAATGACCGGTGTGTTGGGGATTTTATATGAACAGAAGAAATCTTCAAAAGGCGAAAGTGCAGATCAAAAAGATAGCTGCACGCTAGAAATGAAAAATTTTGTGGAAGAATTAATTGAAAAAAGAAATCAGGCCAGGCAAGAAAAAAATTGGAAGCTTGCAGACGAGATCAGAGATGAACTTGCGCGTAAAGACGTAATAATCGAAGATACTCCTCAAGGAACGAAATACAGTTTTAAACGGAAGTGGTGAGCTAGCACATTTGTGCAAGTTGCGATGAAACAATCGATAATAAAATTGGATAAAATAAACATATCATTTGGCGGCGAGCCGATATTAAGCGATTTTAGCCTCGATATAAGAGAAGGCGAATTTGTTACACTTTTAGGGCCTTCGGGTTGCGGAAAAACTACTACTCTTCGAATAATCGCTGGGTTTTCATCACCCGATAGCGGAGATGTGTTTTTTAAAGGGAAGCGCATTAACAACGTTCCCGCACACAAACGTGAGGTAAATACTATATTTCAAAAATATGGTTTATTTCCGCACTTGAATGTTTATGAAAATGTTGCTTTTGGGATGAGAATTCAAAAAAAGCCAGAAAACGAGATAAAACAAAAAGTAGCTGAGATGCTCAAAATGGTGAATTTGAGCAATTATATTGACAGAAATATAAATTTGCTTTCCGGCGGGCAACAGCAACGAGTGGCAATCGCAAGAGCTCTTGCGAATAATCCCAAGGTTCTTCTGCTGGATGAACCTCTCGGAGCACTTGATTTGAAACTTCGGAAGGATATGCAAACTGAGCTTAAAAATATTCACAACACTCTTGGAATAACGTTTGTGCTCGTAACGCATGACCAAGAAGAAGCTCTTTCGATGTCCGATACAGTTGTGGTTATGGATAAAGGAAAAATTCAGCAAATTGGCACACCCACAGATATTTATAACGAGCCAAAAAATGCCTTTGTAGCTGATTTTATTGGTGAAAGTAACATAGTTGATGGTGTTATGATAGATGAATATAAGGTTAAATTTGCGGGGAAAGAATTCAAATGCATGGACAAAGGATTCGGTAACGCTTTGCAGGTTGACGTCGTAATAAGGCCTGAAGATATTAAAGTTACATCTCCGGAAGAGGGAAATATTTCTGGAGTGGTCACTTCAGTTACGTTCAAGGGTGTGCATAATGAGATAATAGTTGATATTGACGGTTTCAAATGGATGATACAAACCACTGAAAGTCAAAAAGAGGGTGATTTGATCGGTATGGTTATAAATCCTGATGGGATACATATTATGAGAAAATCGTCTTATTCGTCGGAGGTAGGAGATTATAGCGCATTTAGTGATGAATTCTACGAAGAGCAGCACCCCCATAAACAAGAAAATTGATTTAGGGAGAAATAAAATTGAGGACGAAATTAAAATTAAGGCTTAATCTTTTTCCTTACCTTTTGTGGATGGTATTTTTTGTACTTGTTCCGTTAGTATTAGTTATAATATTTGCTTTTTCTAACCCTGAAGGCGGGTTTACGTTTGAGAATGTTTTTTACACCACGAGGTATTCGGCTGTTTTTATTAGGTCGATTGTGCTTGGTGCTATTTCAACCGTAATTTGTTTGGCTTTGGGGTATCCGATGGCGTATTTTATTTCTAAAATAAAAGTGAAATTTCAAAATGTTTTTATTATGCTTTTGATGATACCAATGTGGACGAGCTTCCTTTTGAGAACATACGCCTGGATGACAATACTTGAATATAATGGCCTTCTGAACAAAGTTATTTCGTTTTTTGGATTTGAAAAAATCAACATGATAAACACTCCCGGAGCGATAGTTTTGGGGATGGTTTATAATTTTCTGCCTTATATGATACTACCGATTTATACGTCTCTTGCTAAAATGGACAAAAGATTGATTGAGTCAGCGGAAGACCTTGGCGCAAATAAGTTCACGGTATTTATGAAAGTTATATTACCGCTAAGTTTATCGGGAGTGGTTTCAGGAGTTACGATGGTTTTTGTTCCATCAGTTAGTACGTTTGTCATCTCAAAGATGCTCGGTGGAGGCGCTATACTCGTTATTGGTGACTTGATTGAAATGCAGTTTTTAGGTAACGCATATAATCCGTATTTGGGCTCTGCAATTTCGCTCGTGTTAATGATCATAATCATGATTTGCATGGGAATTATGAATAAGCTGGAAGGCGATTATAGTGATCAGAACATAGTAGTATAAATTTGGAGGAAAAAACGTGAAAATACTCAATAAAATTTACATGGCGCTGATATTTATATTTTTGTATGCCCCTATTTTTGTGCTTATAGCTTTTTCTTTCAATAATTCAAAAAGCCGAGTAGTATGGTCCGGGTTCACATTTAAGTGGTATTTTGCCCTTTTTCAAAACAAAGACATTCTTTCCGCTTTTTATAACACAATAATCATAGCATCGGTTTCTGCTTTAGTAGCTACTATTCTCGGAACGGCAGCCTCAGTTGGGATCATGAAAATAAAAAAATGGCAGAAAAAAATTGTGATGAATCTTACGAATTTGC
>CAZDOV010000008.1:0-11490 GCA_964507135.1 uncultured Eubacteriales bacterium
AAATTTCTTGAGGATTCAGCTCTGATTTCAAATTTTTAAGTTCATTCATTAACACTTCATCAACGTGAAGCCTGCCGGCTGTATCCAAAATAACAACGTCATTTCCATGATCTTTTGCATACGCTACCGCTTCCCGAGAAACTTCAACCGGGTCAGCGCTACCCATTTCAAAAACTTCAACACCGATTTGTGTGCCTAGAATCTGTAATTGCTGAATCGCTGCAGGACGATAAATATCGCACGCAACGAGGAGTGGCCTACGCCCTTGCTTTTTCATCATAAAAGCAAGTTTTGCACAGTGAGTGGTTTTCCCTGACCCTTGCAACCCGCAGAGCATTATAACAGTCGGCGGCTTTGAGGAAAAATCCAACTTGCTTCTTTCATCCTTGCTTTTCTCATCACCCATAAGCTTTGTGAGTTCTTCGTTTACGATTTTTATAACCATCTGAGCTGGAGTTAAGCTTTCCATAACTTCTACCCCAACGGCTCGTTCTACGACATTATTCGTAAACTCTTTCGCAACTTTGAAATTCACATCAGCTTCTAAAAGAGCAAGCCGTACTTCTCGCATAGAATCCCTAACGTCTTTTTCCGTAAGCTTTCCTTTAGAGCGCAATTTTTTAAAGGTTAAAGAAATCTTTTCATATAAGCTTTCGAACGCCAAACACTCACCTCATATCACATTAAAAATCTATGCCGCTTGCGACCTTCAAAATATCCTCAGCTAATCTGCTGATAATACATTTGTCAGCTGCCTTGAAATTTTCACATTCTGCCCCAGATTTTATCGACGTAGCAAGCAGTTTTATTTTTTCGATTTGCTCCTCAAGACGCTTCGATTTTTTTAAGAAATTCAATTTTGATTCGAACTCGAAAAGCACATTTTCAGCCCTTTTTATGGTATCAAATACACTTTGACGTGTTTTCCCAAAATTTTCTGCAATTTCGCTAAGCGATAAATCGTCATTGTAGTAAAAATTCAAGCTGTCGTACTGTACATCACTCAGAAGCTTTCCATAAATATCCAGAAGTACCGAGATATCAACACTTTTATTCATACGCTATCGAATCCCTGCTCCAAACTTAAAAAGCGCCCTGTCAAGTAACAAACCTTACAACTGATTTTAGTGTACAACATCGCTTTTGTTTTGTCAACAGTTTTTATCATGCGGGATTTTGATCATCCTCCCACATAAATCTTTACTTTAACCTCTATGAATCTTTACTTTTTTGCATGTTTGAAGTATGATAAGTAAAGAAAGAGGTGCTGGTATGTATTCATACAGTGAACTTGAAAGGATACTATCTTCAAGGAAAATTAATAAATCCACCCTATCAACTGCACTCGGGATATCTTCTAAAACGATAGCTAAGATATCCAAAGGCGAAAAAATTTCGAATCGAGTATTAGAAAAAATTGCGAATTATTTGTCGTGTGATATTTCAAAGCTTTGCAGAAAAGTATCCGACAATTTTATCACACAAATGCTGACAGATGAAAAAAACGCCAAAATATCAGGCGGCCTTT
Source organism: uncultured Eubacteriales bacterium (assembly GCA_964507135.1). Taxonomy (GTDB): domain Bacteria; phylum Bacillota; class Clostridia; order Oscillospirales; family Acutalibacteraceae; genus UMGS1491. The sequence continues at coordinate 1,529 of CAZDOV010000008.1, forward strand.
ATCATGAACTGCAAATCCGCATGACGTACAATTCCAATCACATGGAAGGAAGTAAACTTAGCGAGGACCAAACCAGATGCATATTTGAAACAAAGACGATAAACACTGACGGCGGGGTTCCTGTTGATGATATTATCGAAACAGTTAACCATTTTAGGGCTATTGACTATGTTATAGACGTTGCGGATGACACTTTAACCGAAGACATAATTAAAAAAATTCATTTTATATTAAAGCAAGGAACAAACGATTCATCTTTGCCATGGTTCGCAGTTGGTGACTATAAAAAAAGAGCCAATGTTGTAGGCGGTAAGGAAACTACTAAGCCCGAAGATGTACCCCAAAAAATGAAATTGCTTTTGAATAAATACAACTTTAAAAAAGATAAAACTATAAGTGACATCATTGAATTTCACGCCGATTTCGAAAGCATTCATCCTTTTCAAGATGGCAACGGAAGAGTAGGCCGACTTATCGCTTTGAAAGAATGCCTAAAATTTAATATTGTACCCTTTATCATTGAAGATTCCAAAAAAGCGTTTTACTATCGCGGCCTAAACGAATGGAAACGAGAAAGAGGATATTTAACCGACACTTGTTTGGACGGTCAAGATACATTTAAAAAACTCCTCAAAATGTTTGATATAACCATTTCTGCCGAGGACAAAGTGTACCCAAAAAGTTAGACATTTTAGAGGTGCATATTTATGGCAAAAAGGAACCAAAGAAGCTATCGACGAAAATTATTTTTCCATGTGCTGTTGCTTTTTACGATAAATTAGTATATAATAGTATCAGCAAAAAGTGAAAGGAGCGGTTCATATGCTAAACATTAAGCCTGTTTCAGATTTGAGAAATTATACTGAAGTTATTCGTGATATTAATTATGGGTCACCTGTTTACCTCACAAAAAATGGTCGAGGGCGCTACGTTATGATTGATATGGGGGAATATGAGAAGATGGAAGCCACGATAAAACTCTTGTCTGAACTTTCAAAAGGGCAACAAGCAGGAATCAAAGAAGGATGGCTTTCAATTGATGATTTAAAAGATTCATTGGAGGGTGAAGCCCTTGGCTAAGATTTTGATTTCTCCCGAAGCAAAACATGATATGCTGGAGATAAAAGAATATATTACTGAAGAATTGGGGAGTCCGATTGCCTCAAAAAGTGTAATAGATAAAATTATGAAACAAATTTCCAGACTTTCGGATTTCCCAAAAATAGGGGCTCCTCTTTCGTCTGTAATCAATATCGAAACTGATTACAGATTTTTGGGTTGCGGCAATTATATGGTATTTTATCGATGCACAGATGAAGCAGTATTTGTTGATAGGATTCTTTACGGCAAACGTGACTTCATGCGGGTACTTTTCGAACGGCATTAGAATGAATTATATTTAAATGTAAAATGTTTGATATAACCATTTCTGCCGAGGATATAAAAATTTCCGTAAATCCGGACTTTCTATAGCAGCCACAGAATAGCATGAAATTCTGCGGGCTGTATTTTTTTGAAAAAATTATAAAAAATTTTCAAAAAACACTTGACTATATATATATATATATATAATTGACACATATCGTAACGAACGATAAATTTGCATGCAAAGGATGATGATTTATGGGAGGACCAAGAGACGGCAAAAAAACAGGCAGATTTGGCAGGTTAAAAAAAACAGTTGAGAGTGGCATGGAAAACGCCAAAAAAAAAATTAGCAGCGCAAAGGAAGCGCTTGCAAGCAGGTTTAAGAAAAAAAGCGAACTTGATAGCGGTTCCACGGAGAATCAGACACTTTCCAAAAAGGGCCACGAAGGCGAAGCAGTCAAAGTAGCTGAAGTAGCTGCAGAAGCCGCAGATGGTACCGCAGCCGAAGGCGGCGCGACTGAACAAGCCCAACCAAAAGAAATAGTGGTATCGCTAAAAAAATTAAAGAATAAAATCACCAACAATAATGCGCTAAAAAGCGGCAACCTGAAAGAAGCCGGTGCTGAATTACTAACTGTTATAACCACTCTCAAAAAAGATAGAAATTTAGCCCGACAACAGCTTATTAATTGGATTAACAAATACTACAGCGACAACAATGTCAAAAACGATAGCGCAGTATGGGGTTTAGTATATTGTTTGGTGAATTTTGTTTTTCGTAAAGATTCTAGAAATGCAGTAGGAGTGAAATTCGATGAAGATAACAGCAACCTATTAGGTAAAGTCAGAGCAGGTGCCGCGTCAGCAAACTACACCGTAACAAATAAAGTGACCAATTTGTTTGATGCGGCCAAAGGTATCACCAACGAACAGTGGGGAACGATAACCAAAACAGGTATTAGTGCTAACAAAGTAGACCACGCTCAGCGTGACACACGCAAGAAGTTTAAAAAATCCAAATTGGCCGTGAGTGAAATTGCGCACAGCGTGAAAAAACATACTATCGGGTCAAAGAACTTGTCGCCCAAAGCAATAAAAGAATTCGAACGCCTTAAAAACAAAGTATATGCATACGGCTTTTGTGAGTTAGATAAAGAAAGAGAGAAAACCGATGGTATACCTATAATAAAGACATGCAACTTTGAACAATTTTTGAAAGAATTAAGAGGATTAAAACACAAAGACTTCACCACATTGAAAGACTACATTGAAAAATTTAGCCTATATGAAATCATAACCAGCGCAGACCAATCAGCTACACTACAAGGAGCATACACATCCCAATTTATATCCGACGTGGTAGACCTCTGCAAAAAAATCAACGAACAGTCCAACAAAGCGGTAAACAAAGCCACAACGAATCAAGAACCTAAAACCACACCAGAGCGCAGCGAAGAAATCAAAGAACAGTCCAACACAGCGACAAGCAACACATCCGAAACGAAGCAACAACCTCCATCCACCAAAATCGATATCCCGCTTCCAGGCAAAACCACAACCACATTTAGCGCCGAATCCTTACAGAAGGCCAAAGCCAAGACAACCGCCGAACTTTTGAAAAAGTGCTATGAAGAAGCAAACACGCTCGACGACATCATAGATAACATTAACATGGTGACAGACTATCCCAATATATTCTCAAAAATCAGACTCAAATTAAATACTATACGAATTGCCGCCACTAACGGCAAAAATGACTTGGCGAAACTGATAGCTTCTCTTAGCGATATTAAAGGAGTCGACGAAAACGCTCTGACGGGGCTTCAAGACAAACTACGTAGCCTGCTCGGACTACAAACAGAAGTTACCCCCAAAACGCCAAACATCGCTGCCAAAACATCCCCCGCCTCAACAACCGGTGCATCCCAAACCGCCAAAACCTCAGGTGGTTTGAGAACACTTGGCCAAGTCATAAAACCATCGAACTTGAACGATCGACAACCAAACACACAACCAGGCCAACCAAAGAAGCCGCCACGGGCAGAACAACAAGGCCAAACGCAGTCAGGAGTTACAACCGCCGCAGACAACGACCCCGCATCCATGACAGATTCACCAGCTATAGCTGCTAATACCAAACTCATAGAAACCGTAACAAATGCTCTAAACAATAAAAATTTGACACTAGAAGGCGCCAAAGACGTTTTTGCGGCACTTGCTACAGAACAAACATATGAGCCATTACGTGCACTCCTGAACCACGTAAACAACAACGTACAAAATGGATCCCCTCTCCAACACGACTTTTGGACACTAGCCGAAAGGACAAACTACGGTCCAATTACTGCCGATGCGCTGATCGTTCTCAAACAGCTCTGGAATACAACTAACAATCTGAAATCCTGGAAGGCAACGAACCTTTACATCGTCCAACAACTACCACTTATAACAGAAACCTCAAAAAACTTAGCTGACCTCACAACCCAATTTGAAAAGTTTCTACTTGAGAAAGAAGTACAAACAGTGGGACCAACATTAAAAGACATGCTAAGGCACTTAAAAAGTGATAAACTTGCTGCAACGCCTTTCTGGACACATCAACAACTCCTTGGTAGCGGAAACCTCATTGATGAGAACACATACCAAACCCTAACCAAGTTTTGGGAAAAAGCTAGAGAACTGGCCAAAGCCAAAACCGATGACGACGACGACATTCCGCCACCACCGCCAGAAGACGACGACGACATTCCGCCACCACCGCCAGAAGAAGATACAGATAATCTGTAATTCTACTCCATACTAATTCCGCCGAGGAACTCCTCGAGTTCACTCTTGATGACGGTGACGCGAGGGCCATAAACCACCTGCAAACCGTCGCCTTTTTTAATTATCCCGACGCTTCCGCTCTCTTTGAGCAGGGCGTCGTTCACTTTTGATGCATCTTTGACTTTAACGCGCAGTCTTGTCGCGCAGCAGTCCAGCTCATCGATGTTTTCCGCGCCGCCAAGGCCATTGACGATCAACTTCGAGATACCTCCGCCTTTTCTCGATTTTGCCGACTCAAAATCCGCGCGAGTATAAAGTTTAGGGTCAAGGTCGTTATCTTCGCGGCCGGGAGTTATAAAGTTATACTTTTCAATCATAAATTTAAATACAAAAAAGTATATCGCAAAATACGCTATCCCTACGGGAATGATGTATATCCAATTTGTTTTTGAGTTGCCTTGAACCACGCCGAAAAGCAGGAAATCAATGAGTCCGCCGGAAAAAGTCATACCGACTGCAACGCTTAAAAAATGCATTATCATGAAGGAAAATCCAGCTAAAATGCAGTGTAAAACGTAAAGTGCCGGTGCAACAAACAAAAACGTAAATTCGATTGGCTCGGTAATCCCTGTCAACAGTGCGGTTACCGCCGCGGATAACAGTAATCCGCCCACGGCTTTGCGCTTATTTGGCTTAGCGGCGGTGTACATCGCGAGCGCTGCGCCCGGCAAACCGAACATCATGAATGGGAATTTCCCGGACATGAATCTTGCAGCTTCAACGCTGAATTTTGTGACGTTCGGCGAGGCAAGCTGAGCGAAGAAAATGTTTTGCGCTCCAGAAACGCATATTCCGTCGACTATTTCCATCCCGCCAATATTTGTCTGCCAAAATGGCATATAAAACACGTGGTGGAGGCCAAACGGGATTAGAGCTCTTTCGGTTATCCCATAAACAAAAGACCCAACGTATTTTGATTTCAAAACAAGAGAACCGAGTCCGTGCATCCCAACTTGAACCCAAGGCCAAGCGAAAAACATCAAAACTCCCACGAAAATATATACAAAAGTGGAAATTATTGGAACAAATCTAATCCCGCCGAAAAAGGATATCACGTTCGGAAATTTGATTTTATAGAATTTGTTGTGAAGATATGCTACGCCAATGCCGACGATTATCCCACCAAAAACACCCATATCAAGTGATGATATTCCGCAAACTTCTGTAAGTGTTCCCTCGAGCATTGCGCCACGTTCCAGTTTGCCCGTTATTTGCAAAAGTGAGTGAATAGTTTCGTGCATAGTCAAAAATGCTATCGCACCGGAAAGCGCCGCTACGCTTCTTTCGTAGTTTGCCATTCCAATAGCCACGCCGATAGCAAAAATTATCGGTAGGTTTGTGAATACAATTCCTCCGGTATCACGCATCACTACTAATATTGTGTTCAAAAAGGTTCCATCACCTAAAATATTTTGCAGTCCATAAGCGCTTATCATTTGTGGCTGCGTAAAAGCTGCGCCAATCCCTAAAAGAAGTCCTGCAAATGGCAAAAGCGCAATCGGAAACATGAATGATTTCCCTATTTTTTGCAAAACGCCGAAACACGAACCCCCAAATCTCCGCATACCTTGTTTGTTGCCTTTAATTTCGCATTCCATACTCAAACTAGCTCACATCGCTTTCGTAATATCAACCAGAAATTATACAACTTAAAAATAACTTTAAGGACTAAACCAAGTGCAAGATTCACTTAAACTGTGGATTTGCGAGCATAAGACAAAGCAACGCTTTCACCGCCAATTGCTTCTCCAGAGCAAATTTCAAATTCATCGATCAAGCCAATGTTGGTAATGAGCATTGCAGTGTGAAGAGGATATCCGCAATCTTTGATGAGGTTAAGATCCGCGGTGCCAATTTTTTCTCCCGATGAGACTTTTTGTCCGTTTTTCACGAACGACACAAATCCTCGGCCTTTGAGTTTCACCGTGTCAACCCCAACATGAATCAAAATTTCGGCACCGTCTTCAGAACGTATGCAAAACGCATGTCCTGTCTCTGCAACTTGAACGATTTCGCCGTCTACCGGAGAATATATGTTATCGTTTTCCGGTATTACCGCTATTCCGTCGCCTAAAATTTTTTCTGAGAATACCTCATCTGGTATCTCCAGGATTGTTGTTACTCTACCACTCATTGGTGACAGCATTACTTTTTTGTTATTGTTCAATTTAAAAAATCTTCCCTTCGTTTACGTCACAAAGGCATAGCCTTTGATAAGTTAACTTCTTTACGAATATTCAAAACCGATTTTGGCAAAACAGAAAATTCGTTTACTCCGGCATTTAGAAGTCTCTGTATTAATGTTACGTCGTTTGCCATTTCTCCGCAAATCCCCACGCTTATGCCGCAGCTGCGCGCGTTCTTTGAAATCAATTCAATGAATCTGAGCACAGCGTTATTCGAGTTTTCGCGCTCACACGTAGCTAAAGCGCTTTGTCTGTCGAGTGCAAAAACATATTGCGTAAGATCGTTTGTGCCGATGCTGAAAAAATCAACTTCTTTTGCAAACGCATCGCTCATGATTGCTGCTGCAGGAGTTTCTATCATCATCCCAAGCGGTATATCGTCGCCTACATTCATCCCTGCGCTTATCAATTCATCTCGAACTTCTTGAGCTATTTTTTTGGCATTTCTAATCTCATCTAGATAAGATATCATCGGGAACATTATCGAAAAATTCCCAAAAGCTGAGGCGCGATAAATTGCTCTGAGCTGAGCTCGAAATATTTCTGGACGATCTAGGCAAACTCTTATTCCGCGATAACCAAGCGCCGGGTTTTCTTCATGGGGGAAGTTCATATACTGCTCTTGTTTGTCAGAACCTACGTCAAGCGTACGAATGATTACTTTTTTGCCTGCCATTTTTTGAGCAATACCTTTGTAAACTTCAAACTGTTCTTCTTCGGATGGATATGAATTTCGCCCAAGATATAAAAATTCAGTTCTAAAGAGTCCTATTCCTTCTGCGTCGCTTTTGAGGATTTCATCTATTTCGCTCGGGCTATTCATGTTGGCGTAAATTTCAATTTTTTTGCCGTCTGAAGTAACGCTGGCCTTTCCTCGAAAAATTTCCAAATTGGCACTATTATCTGCTGACTTTTTTGCCTGCGTTGCTATTTTGCCCCGCACTGCATCGTTAGGTTCCACATATATTTCTCCGGTTGTTCCATTCATTACAATAAGTTTTCCAAAAAACTCCTCTTTTATGCGATCTCCGACCCCGACTATTGTCGGTATCCCCATGACTTTTGCAAGTATAGAAGAATGGGATGTTTCAGATCCTCCTGAAGTGATTATTCCCGCTACGCCGATTTTTTTCATATCGGGGATTTCTCCAGGATTAAGATTTTCAGCAAACACTATCGACCCCGGAAGGATATCTTCGGGTTTTTCGTGACTTGCACCAGCTAAAGAATCTATCAACAGTCGCGAAACAGACTCTACGTCTTCTGCGCGAGCCTTCATATATTCGCTATCCATTTGCAAGAACATGTCGATAAATTTTTTTGAAGATACCTTAATGGCGTTTTCCGCGTTCATATGTTTGGATTCTATAAGCTCCAATATGCCATTTTGATAATCATCATCTTCAAGCATCATTTGATAAGCTCTGAATAATTCAGCTTCGGTTTTTCCGCATAACTCCAACATGTTTTCATACATTTCGTTAAGCTTAATTTGTGCTTTTGATTTTGCTTGCGCATATCTCTGGAGCTCCGATTCAAAATTTTTGCGTTGAATCGGAATCGTATCATGATTTGAATTTTTACGACAAATAAGTGTTCCTTCCGCAAACCCTTCGGAAACACCAACTGCATTTATAACGATCATGTAAATCCTCGTTCCTTAAAACTTAGTTACTGTTAATTTTCGAGCACAACTTCCCTGTCAAATTATTCCAAATCTTTAGCACAGCCTTATCAAACGGCATTTCTGTCGCAAGTAGCTGATTTCAAGAAAGCACATTAACCTCTGCCATGAGTTAATTGTCCTCAAATTGCTTCAGTCCTCCACTTTCGAGGCTGTCACCAACACCACCTTCCTCAAATTGATTACTCATAAATCGTTTTAGTTCTTCAGCTTCAGCATGGGCATTGTCGCCTTCAACTCGGACGACAACGGATTCGCCCTTGGTCACGCCTAAACCCATAAGGGTAAAAATTTTATTTGCGGGTGCAGATTTATTTAATCTTTGCACTGTTATCGTTACAGACGAAGACAATCCGTTAACCTTTCGCGCAAGCTCCCCTGCTGGTCTTGCATGCAATCCGTGTTCATTCTCAAAAACAAACTCAAATTCAACCACGCGCACAAAATTCACTCCCAATTTCGGAAACTATCAAAACATCAACTCATAAGATACCTTTAGAGATAAAAGGCTCTGAAGCTATCTGAGAATTTCTCATATTATATCAAACATCAAATATCATTACCACTTTATTTTTTAATTCTGAAATTACTTTGCATTCAAAATTTGAACCGATATTTGCTGTAGCTTTAAATAGCATTTTTTGATATAATCAAATTCATGTAGGCTTTACTCACTATTATGAAACAAGTTGTTCAATTTGAAACATGTTTTTGAAAAAATATACTTTAGAATAGAAAGCTTAATTTTTGAAATATCCGAAAGGAGCAGAAGTATGACACAAAACAAGCACGTTTTGGAATGGATCGAAAAAATAAAAAAAATAGTTAATCCTAAAGACGTCGTCTGGATCGACGGGTCCGAACCCCAACTTGAAGAACTCCGAAAGCAAGCTTGCGAAAACGGAGAAATTGTAAAATTAAATGAGCAGAAATTGCCAAATTGCTATCTGAGAAGGACGAATCCAAATGACGTGGCCAGAACAGAAAGCAGAACATATATTTGTACTCCAACAAAAGAAGAAGCCGGCCCGACAAACAACTGGTGGGATCCGAGCTTTGCCTATGACAAGCTCTACGGCATAGCGAAAAACAGTTATAAAGGAAAAACCATGTATATTATTCCCTACGCAATGGGAATGATTGAATCGGAGTTTTCAAAAATCGGTGTTGAACTCACTGATTCGATTTATACCGTGTTAAATATGGCTATTATGACTAGGGTCAGCTCAAAGATTTGGGATGCGCTTGGCGACAGCGATGATTGGGTTCGAGGATTACATTGTTCGTGCGACGTTAACGAAGAGGATCGATATGTTTGCCATTTTCCGCAGGATAAAACTATTATTTCTGTGAATTCATGCTATGGCGGCAACGTTCTTCTCGGCAAAAAATGTTTCGCGCTGAGGATAGCGTCATATATGGGCCAAAAAGAAAATTGGCTCGCGGAACATATGTTGATTTTAGGTATTAAGCGTCCAAACGAAGAAACAAAGTATATTTGCGCAGCATTTCCGTCAGCCTGCGGAAAGACCAACCTTGCAATGCTGGTCCCACCTGAATATTACCGTAAAAAAGGTTATAAAATCTGGTGCGTAGGTGACGATATCGCATGGCTTAGAATAGGGAAAGACGGCAGACTTTGGGCTATTAATCCTGAAAATGGTTTTTTTGGAGTCGCGCCGGGAACAAGTAGCAAATCAAACCCAAACGCTCTGGCAACAACAAAGTCAAATACGATTTTCACAAACGTCGTGCAAAATCTCGATGATAATACGGTTTGGTGGGAGGGACTAGATGAACCGGCCCCAGAGAATGCCATTGATTGGCTCGGTAATAAATGGAACGGGAAAACGTCGAGCTCTAAAGGAGCTCATCCGAACAGTAGATTTACATCTCCT
>CAZDOV010000009.1:0-11478 GCA_964507135.1 uncultured Eubacteriales bacterium
GCTGTCTACTGGCAAAATATTAACGTGATTGTCGCGCGCCGCTCGCATTACTAGTTCGCCACCAGCGACGAGTGTTTCTTTGTTTGCAAGCGCAATATTTTTTTTAGACTTTATCGCCTCTAATGTCGGGCGCAAACCCACCATACCTGAAACCGCTGTCAATACAATATCAGCGCAAGCCATACAAGCGACTTTGCAAAGGCCTTCCATGCCACAGAAAACTTTGGTGTTTGTGTCAGCCACGTTTTTTTTGAGCAATTTTGCGTATTTTTCGTCAAAAACCGCCACTACTTCAGGGTGATATTTTCTTATTTGTTGTTCAAGTAGACCTATATTCTTATTCGCAGTTAACGCTATGGCACTAATACCAAGATTTTCGCACACTTCAAGGGCCTGCGCCCCAACGGAACCGGTTGAACCGAGAATAACAATGTTTTTGTTTGTCATATGTATCACCTATTATCTGTCTAATTTACAACCGGAATTATTTTCAAAAAAATATAAACATACGGCACCACGAAAATTACGCTATCAAACCTATCTAAAATACCGCCGTGCCCTGGCATGAGCGTCCCAAAATCTTTTACGCCACACTTGCGTTTTATCATAGAAAAACACAAGTCGCCAAGAGCTGAAATCATCGAGCCCACTAGTGATACTACGGATATCCAAAAATAGTCCACTGTAATATTGCGCTTGAAAATAAATATACTCAACAAAAATGTAACAGTAACGGTAGAAATAACGCAAACGACTATTCCGCCAATAAACCCTTCGATAGTTTTTTTAGGGCTAATCTCAGGGCAAAGTTTGTTTTTTCCAAAATATCTTCCGCAAAAATATGCTCCGGTATCTGACATCCATGCTATGCAAAGTGCAATCAACACGAAAAAATTGCCATATTTTCCGCCGAAATTCCGCAAATTTATTACGCAACTCAGCGATATGGAAATTAGCATTGCCAAAGCATAAGTCACAGTTATATGTTCGAGCTTTAAATCAGGCTTTAATAGCATCGCAGAAAAAATCCAAATCGAATATATATACCACACGACATGCCAAGAAATTCCATATCCAAACGCTGGCATAAATGCAGTGAAAATATAAGTTGGAATAGTTATAATCTGTATTTTTGAAATATCCATAGCTGAAAAAATTTCACTCATAGCAAGAGCAGCAATAATCGCAGTGATTAAATTTAAAATCGCGGGATATAACTGCCCAAAAAACAGCACAAAAAGTGCGAATGCCGCACCTACAACACCGGATATAATTCGCTTTCGCATAGTATCATTGACCTCCGAATTTTCTTGTTCGATTAAAGTATTCTGAAATCGCTTTATCAAATTCCTCCGTAGAAAAATCTGGCCAAAGAACATCAGAAAAATAAAACTCTGCATACGCAGCTTGCCATAACATAAAATTCGAAAGTCTTTGCTCTCCGGCAGTACGAATAACTAGATCTAAATCAGGACAATCAGATGTATAAAGATACCGCTGAAACAAATTTTCGCCAATTTCTTGAATATCCAAGACCCCGGATACGATTTTTTCGGCAATTGTTTTCGTAGCAAAAGATATTTCCGCTCTAGAGCCATAATTCATTGCAACATTTAAATGTAGTCCGGTGCGATAAGATGTTTCGGATTCTATGATTTTGATCCCATCTTGAATTTCACGAGAAAATTTTGAACTATCCCCAATAAATTTAACTTTTATGTTTTCATCTTTGAGTTCTTTCATAACACTATTTATATATTTTTTAAAAAGCGCCATTAAAACTTTAATTTCATCTTCAGAACGTTTCCAATTTTCAGTCGAAAAAGCGTACACCGTTAAATACTTAAGTCCAATCTTCTGGCAATAAAGAGCGAGTTTTTTAAAAGTCTCTGCTCCGCGCGAATGACCGGAAGATACAGGCAAGAAGTGTTTTCGCGCCCACCTGCGATTTCCGTCCATTACTATTCCAACATGTGTCGGAAGAGCTAGTTTTTCTTTTGAATCGATCATATTAAAACCCATTCTTAAAAAGTTAGAGCGACATAATTTTTTCAGTTTTTGCGCTGCAGATACTATCGATTTCGGCGCAATATTTGTCGGTCAAATCTTGAATTTTTTTCTCGCCTTTTCTTTGACTGTCTTCGGTAATCTCTGAATTTTTTTTCATATTTTTTAACTTATCCATCGCATCGCGGCGTATGTTTCGGATTGCAATTTTTGTATTTTCAGCGATGCTAGAAACTTCCTTCGAGATATCTTTGCGACGTTCTTCCGTAAGTTGCGGAAAAATCAGGCGTAGCACTTTGCCGTCGTTTTGAGGATTAATACCAATATCTGATTTTTGAATAGCTTTTTCAATTCCATTTAAAAGGGACAAATCCCACGGCTGAATTACTAAAATTCGAGCTTCTGATACAGAAATTGCAGCCACCTGGCTTATCGGGGTAGGCGTACCGTAATAATCCACACTTACTTTATTAAGCACAGCTGGATTAGCGCGCCCCGCTTGTATTGCAGAATACTCTACATTTAATTTGTCGACTGATGCTTTCATTTTTGATTCAGCATCATTTGTTATTTGGGTCATAAATTTAGCTCCTTACGCTTTGTTTAAATTTATTTTTTAGTTTTAAGCATGTGCGAAAGTTCCCGGATTTTCGCCGTTAATTGCCAAAACAAGGTTTTCGGGATTTTTTACGCTGAAAACCAAAACATCAATTTTGCTATCACGGCACATCGAAATTGACGACGCATCCATAACTTTTAAATTTTTGGCAAGAACCTCGTCAAACGTCACCTCAGCGTCCTTTTTCGCGTCTGGATTCGTTTCAGGGTCACTGTCATAAACTCCGTCAATATTTGTTGCTTTCAATATTGCATCTGCGGAAATTTCTGCAGCTCTGAGCGATGCTGCCGTATCTGTTGAAAAAAACGCACTACCAGTACCATACCCGAAAATTACTATTTTACCCTTTTCTAGGTTTTTAATAGCACGTACAGGTGAATATGGCTTCCCTATCTGCGGAAAGGAAATAGCTGTTAAAATTTGATTTTCAACTCCAACACGTTCCAAAGCATCAGAAAGTCCCAAAGCATTGATTACCGTTGCAAGCATTCCCATATGGTCAGCTTTGACGCGATCCATACTACCGCTTGAACGTCCACGCCAAAAATTACCACCTCCAATTACAATCCCAATTTGCGTACCAGATTTGTGACACTTTTTAATAGCTTCGACTATGGGTTGCATTTTTTCGAAATCAATGCCGAAACGACCACTTCCGGCGAGCGCCTCGCCGCTGAGTTTAAGAATAATTCTTTTGTACTTGGCCGACAAATTACAAACACTCCCAGCTAAATAATATTAATACAACATCATCTTTGTATAATTGCGAAACCTAATCCTGAGTATTAGTGTACCTTATTGATTTGTTGATGTAAAGTGGCAGTTCGCGCTAGCTCGTTGGCTTTTAGAAAGTTGTTAGCTAAAAAAAGCTCGGCTTTTTACGGCTGAGCTTTTGGTTTGCATCTGAATTATATAATTCACAGCAATGTCGATTAGTTCGATTATGTGGCATCGACTATCTGTCGAATTGCCAAGTCATAAAACTTCCCTTTAAGTTCCATTAATTCATCGTATGTCCCGGATTCCGCTATCTTGCCTTTGTCGAGCACTATTATTCTATCGCAATTCTTAATAGTCGAAAGCCTATGCGCGATTACAACTCTCGTGCTATTTAGGCTCGAAATACTATCCGAAACGTGCTTTTGGGTTACGTTATCAAGTGCGGAGGTAGCTTCATCAAAGAAAAGTATCGAAGGCCTGGCTATAATAGCCCTAGCTATCATAAGTCGTTGCTTTTGACCTCCAGAAATGCCACCTGCACCTTCAGAAATAAGTGTATGCATCCCCATTGGCATATTCTTAATATCTTTGTCAATTCCAGCAAGTCTAGCGGCTTCCCAGGCGTCATCCATAGTCTTCCACGGCGACGAAACTATAATATTTGAGAATATATCCCCGGGGAAAAGCGAGCCGTTCTGCATGACCACGCCGATACGCTGCCTAACCGCGCGTAAATCTAGGCTCGAAAGTTCCTTGCCGCCGTAGTAAACAGCACCCTTTTCGGGAGTTTCGAATCCAAGAAGTATGCGTAGCAATGTCGACTTTCCGCAACCAGTTGAACCGACGATTCCCAAGTATTCGCCTTTTTTTATCTTGAGGCTTATATTATCGAGAATTGTGGGACCATCTTCAGTATACCTAAATGTCACGTTACTGACGTCTATATCACCCGAAAGTGAAAGCGGGATTTGACGATCCAAACTGGCCTCAGGTTTTTGCTCCAAAACCGGTTTGACCATTTCCAAAATCGGGCCCAAATTTGCAAAGCTCAGTGCAGTACTACTGAGAGCTAATATACCAGCACTAACAGAACCGTAAGCATCACTAAAAGCCATATAATTTGACCTACCCACTCCCGAAATAACCGCAAAATAGTACATTGCGATCGTTCCGATTGTTGAAATAATCAAGCTGACGACAGGATTTATTTTTATCATCAGAGGCGGAGAATAATTGAGCCTTTCGACTTCAGAATAGCTTTCCGCCCATTTGGCGAATGCCCTCTTTTCAGCACCGCTAACTTTGATTTTTTGCATTCCGCCAAAAAGCGCATACGTTAATGATTGAAGTTTCGGCTCAAGTTTCATCTTCTTTTTATAAATCTTTTGCTGATAAAAAGTTATAAATACCGTATACGCAATCGAAATCATAAGCACAGCCATACACGGTAGCACCAGCGATGGTGCAAATTGATACATCTGTGGGATATACATAAGTGAAAATAAAGTGGATAGCGATGTGCCGACTATGGCGCTTATAATCATCTGGCAAAGAGATGAAATATAGTTTATCCTACTTGCGAGTTCACCAGCAGTATAATTTTTGAAAAATTTCGTCGGCAAACTGAAAAATCGTATCATAACGGCGCTGTTCACCGTATTCGACATTTTAGACTGGAATCTATACTTAATCACGTTATTGGTCAAACTTATCAGCGTACTTCCAGTTGTCATTCCAATCAAAAATGTGGTCATGGGAGCTATCAAGCTTGTGCTTCCAGAAGGAATAATATTATCGTAGATAATTTTTTGGATATACGGAGACACCATGTTTATCACTTGAAACAAAAGCGAAATCAAAACTATGAAAAGTACGTCCATTTTCGAAAGAGTTGCTAACATAAAGCTCACTAAATCTTTTATTTTTAGCGACTCCAAAGGGAATGTGACGTAAAAGCAAAATGCATCAACGTTAATCTCTTTGGCGGTTTTGTCATTTATCTTGATTTTTTTACCGTCATGATCAACGTACTCATAGCCCGACCATCGCCCGGGAACAATGGCAACTATGTCGCCACTTTTGGTGCTAGCCAAAAAACCACCTACCGCGTCTTTCCACCACTTTCCTTTTAACTCAACTCGCCTACGCATAGTCTGTGATGGCCTAAGCATATACTCAAGCTGGGCATCGAGGTCTGTAATGTTGTCTGGAACTTCAGGGACTTCCTTCCCAAGCGCGTTTAAAATTTCTACCACTGCTCCTCGAGCTTGTTGCGCCGCTTTTGGACTGTTAATACCTATAATCGACAACAAATCTGAAAATGCCCCGCGAAACATTTCGTCATCATTTCTCCGGCGATGAGTAATTTGGTTTTCAAAATAATTCACTTTCATTTATATTTCACCTCCATACTATTCGGTTATCACTAGTTCTTTGTATTTCCCACCTCTGGCCATGAGTTCATCATGTTTTCCTCGTTCGACAACCACGCCATTGTCAAGAACGATAATTTCGTCGCAATCTCTTATTGTTGATAATCTATGAGCTATAACAATACACGTGCACCCGCTTTTTCGGATATTTTGCATGACTTTATTTTCAGTTTTAGCGTCCAAAGCGGAGGT
This sequence comes from uncultured Eubacteriales bacterium, assembly GCA_964507135.1. Taxonomy (GTDB): domain Bacteria; phylum Bacillota; class Clostridia; order Oscillospirales; family Acutalibacteraceae; genus UMGS1491. The sequence goes on from CAZDOV010000009.1 coordinate 5,971, forward strand.
CGCTTCGTCAAGGATCATTATCGTTGGCTCTTGAGCCAACGCTCTGGCGATTTCAATTCTCTGGCACTGCCCACCAGAAAAGTCCTTACCTCCCTCGACCAGAACATGATTGTACCCATCAGGTCTCGATAGAATAGCTTCATGAATGTCGGAATTCTTCGCTGCCATCATTACGGCAAAATCTTCTATTGATCCATCCCACATAGTAATATTATTTTTTATCGTATCGTGGAACATCACTTTATCTTGGTCGACAATAGCAACCGAGCTATGAAACTTATAGGGATCTATTTCGTCTTTCGTTAATCCGTCAAATTTTACCGTACCCTTCCAAGGTTTATAAAGTCCGGTAACGAGCTTCGCAATGGTTGATTTTCCGCATCCACTGCCTCCGATAATTGCCACCCAATGGCCAGGTTCAAGTTTCATGCTAAAGTCCGTCAAAAGCGGTTTTGCAAGTTTACCATACCCAAAAGTAATGTTATCTACTTCTACTTTACCCTTGAGCTTTTTGTCATCTTTTGGGTCAAAATTACTGTACTCATCAACGTCAGTCGGATATTCCAAAACATCATCTATGCGTTCCATATCGCAGCGCATTTGAACATAGTTTTTATAAACATCTATAAAGTCACAAACAGGGCTCCAGAAACTTCCTAAAAATCCCGTAAACGCCGTGAGAGTACCGATCGTAAATTGCCCGCGCATAATCAAATATATTCCGGAAACTTGGATTGCTATATCTGAAAAAGATTTAAGCAAGTCCGGCACAAGTGAAAAATATTGCGTGAAATTCGAAATCTCTACGTTTGCATTGTTTTGTTTTGTGTAAAATCCTGCCCAGCGCTCAAAGTACCCATTTTCTGCTCCGGTAGATTTTATCGTTTCTATCATCTCAAAACCGGCATAAGTCACGCTCATGAGTTTCCCTTGATTCGCCGAAGACATTCTTTGATAATCAAGCATTTTATTTGAAGTATATCTCGTAACAAGCATATTAAGAACCGCCGTCAAAACACCGATTGCTGTAAGCGCCCAACTATAATGAATCATAAGCCCAAGATAAAGCACAATTTGAGCTGCTCCTATGAAAAGCGGAGCTATCTTGGTTATAAGCGTCATGGCTACATCACCGGTCGAACCTTGGCGCGAAACTATATCGCCAACATTCCTCTGAGAAAAAAATTCAAGCGGTAACCTTAAAACGTGCCACATAAACTCAGCGCTTGAAGTTAAAGCAAACTTTCCTTGAATTTTCATCCAGTATATAGATTTAATAATTCCGACCAAAACTTGCACAAGTAGCACAACAAGCATCATACCCAAAAATGGATACAACCACTCTATATTACTGCCTGAAAGCAAATTATCAATAAAGACTTTCCCAAATATCGGGTTAGTTAAATCAATCACCATTGCCACTATACTCAGCAGCACTGCCAAAATAAACGGCATCAAAGCTCCTTTCAAGCAGCGCTTCGCAAAACTCCAAACACTTTTTGGCTTTCCTTCGGGTTTAAAATTCTCTGTTGGAATAACCGTCAAAGCAATCCCCGTAAATGACTGGTCAAATTGCTCCATACTGACTGTAATTCTCCCCTGTGCGGGATCATTAATGTACACTTTGCCGCTTTTTCGATTTATTCCGCATAAAACAACAAAATGGTTAAAATTCCAGTGAATTATCATAGGAAAATGCAACGACTCAATTGATTCCGGTTCCACTTTATATCCCGCTGCTTCAAACCCATACGACCTTGCAGCATTCAAAATATTTTTAGCGACACTCCCGTCACGCGATACACCACAATCAGCACGAACTTGCGTAAGTGGAATCCACTTTTTATAGTAAGCAGCAATCATGCATAAGCATGCTGCTCCACATTCCAGGGCTTCCATCTGCATCACTACGGGCACTTTTTGTTTCTTTGCCATTACAGTTCGCCCCCTTTTTATTTAGCCGTACGTGTATTAATAACAAATTCAATCGGCCGCGTCTCACCGACTACCACGTCCATAACGCATTCTGTTCCATCGGTAACTTCTAAGGATTCCCCTTTTTCAGTTGACCAATCGCCCATCTTAACCTTGATTTCTACAACGTTACCTGTTTGCATAGCAGCAGAAACTGTCGGCAAAACTATTTGCGGATCATAAAAATTAGATTCTAGTGTATCGCTTGTTACAATCGAAGTCCCTACTGATTCCACAATGCCATTAATGTAGCCGTACTCTTCTCTGCTGGCATAATCTGGCGAAATCTGCACAGACATGCCTTGCTTAATTTTTTTACTCGTGCTTATCGGCACGTAGCAATAAACACGTTGTTCTCCCTTCATATTAGTAGCTACAATCCCAGAAAGATCTACCGCGTTAGGTATTCCGCCACAAAATACCCACACCATCCCCGCAGCTAAAATCGTGAAAATTCCTAAAAGCATCACGAACAAACTGGGATTTGTCACTTTGATGTACTCGTTGAGCTGTTCGGGCGATGATACCCTTTCCAGAGTACTTTTGCGAAATAAACCGCTCTCGTTTTCAGGCATAAAAACTCACCTGTCCTTTCAAAAATAAGTATTGCACTTTGCACAAAAACATAATAGTACAAATAAATTAATAAGTCAACCTAATAATCTAAAAAAATGGATTAAATACACAAATAAATCTATGTTTATCTGCTGTAACTAAATTAATACGAACAAAAAATGCTAAGCCACAGGCTACGCTGCTTAGCACTCACAAAATCTTTATTTTGACTGATTTTTTATAACCTTCAGTCTTGAAAATTCTTCGCGTTCTTTTTCTTCCAAAGCCTCCGCTATAGATTTTATCATAGCTTCAAATTTCGGAATCATGATATTTTTCAAGGCATTTGCTCTTTTTTGTGTCTTTTTAATAGCATTCGCTAAGATATACACACTCGTTTCGACTTCAGCAAGGCCAGCCGTCAATTTGCTAACTTCTCGAAAACAAGAATAAGCCTTATCCAAGTCTGAATTAGAATTATATAGCCCAAAAGGGATGCTGTTATTTCCGTGCTCGTAAAAACCTACTATTGGTATTTCAACACCCATAACGCTCCTAAAAGATAGGCTCAGCCCGGTTTCCTCTGGAACGGAACTGGCTAACTCTTCGCATACTCCAAGAGCGATATGTGCTTTTTTGAGAGTTGAAAACGCTTTGCTGTACGTCGCATCGATTTTGCTCTGAATTTCCTCTGCGCGCTCGATGAGTGCCATCATTTCACGCACTAAAATATTCCTTTTTCGATCAAGCAACTCAAACCCTAAACGTGCCAAATCATATGACTTTTTGGTAGCTATCAAATTGCCTTTTGTGGGCGCTGGACTACTGAGCATAAGCCAATCCCTCCCTAACTAAAATTAAATCTCATCGCCGTCGGAATCGTCATCCGTGTCGTCATTATCGTCTGGGTTTTCAATTTCCAAAAATGCGACCTGATTTTTTCGAGCAAGCAGCTCTTTATCTTCGATATAGTATTTATCGAGCGTCTCTCCGCTGACTCTATCAAGTTCCGTACGTGGAAGGCCTGACAAAAGTCGCCAGCCCAAATCTAAACTTTGCTCTATGGGTCTATTTTCATTGAATCCTTGGTTAATAAACTGCTTTTCAAAAGTCTTGCCAAATTCAATATAAAGCTTATCGATTTGAGATAAATCTTCTTCTCCAATAACCGAAGCAAGAGCTCTGGCATCCTGAACTTTGGCGTACGACGCGAACAACTGATTAGCAAGCTCCGGATGATCTTCGCGGGTAAAGCCCTCACCTATGCCATCTTTCATAAGTCTCGAAAGCGAGGGCAAAATCGAAATTGGCGGATAACACCCGCACCTATCAAGCGATCGGTCCAAAACTATTTGGCCTTCTGTGATATAACCTGTTAAGTCAGGGACCGGGTGCGTAATATCATCATTTGGCATTGTCAATATCGGAATTTGAGTCACTGACCCGGTTTTACCTTTGACCATTCCGGCACGTTCATAGAGCGATGCAAAATCAGAATAAAGATATCCCGGATATCCTTTTCTGCCCGGAATTTCGCCCTTGGAAGAACTAAATTCGCGCAACGCTTCAGCATAAGAAGTCATATCGGTCATAATAACAAGGACGTGCATGTTCAAGTCAAACGCCAAATATTCAGCTGCAGTAAGAGCGCATCTCGGTGTCAAAATCCTCTCTATAACCGGGTCGTTCGAAAGGTTCAAAAACATAACCACGCGTCCACTTGCACCTGACTCGTCAAACTGACGTCTAAAATACTCTGCGACGTCATTTTTGACACCCATAGCCGCAAAAACTATGGCTAAATTGGTGTCATCACCGTCAGAAAGCTTCGCCTGGCGAGCAATCTGAACCGCCAGCTCGTTATGTTTCATACCCGAACCAGAAAAGATCGGCAATTTCTGGCCTCTCGTCAAAGTGGAAAGCGTATCAATGGCGGAAAGACCCGTGTTGATATAATTTCGCGGATAAATTCGTGATATTGGATTTATCGCCGTGCCGTTAACGTTAGCTTTTTTTTGAGGGAATACTCTCCCGAGATTATCGATCGGATCACCGGAACCATTAAAAACCCTGCCCAAAATTTCAGGCGAAAGCGCGATTTCCATAGGGCGCCCTTTCGGCCTCACCTGCGTATTGGAAAGCGAAATCGAGCTCGTGCCTTCGAAAACTTGAACAACAACTCTATCGCCTTCGATCTGGACTATCCTGCCTTTACGATAAGAGTTCTCTCCCAATTTTATATCCACAACTTCTTCGTAAGAAACACCGGAAACGCCATCCAAAACTATGAGTGAACCGCTAATCTCCTTCAATCCAACATAATTCAGTATCATCTTAATCCACCTCCTAGCTTCAAGCTTTTTCGCCTATTATTTTATCGCAAATCTCATCTATTGCAGCTTTATAGTCATCTAAAAGCTCTAACCTGTCATTAGGAACGTCATACTTAATACGCGTAAGCTTATCAAATATTCCGGTTTCAATGACCCTTGAAATCGGCACTGAAGACGCTATAAGCCGTCTGACCCGACGATGTAAATAAAGAATAATTTTCATCATTTTCTTTTGTTTTTTGAGCGGAACAAAAGTGTCATCTTTGTGAAAAGCATTTTGCTGCAAAAATCCAACTCTAATCACTTTGGCAATTTCTATAATGAGCTTTTGGTCATCAGGGAGCACATCCGACCCGACGAGCTTAACTATTTCCATAAGTTTATCTTCTTCGCTGAGGATCGAAGCTAACTTTTTCCGGTATCTAATAAAAGATTCACCCGCATGTTTTGCATACCACGGATCAAGGTCTATGTGATACTCACTGTAACTGTTGATCCAGTTGATAGCCGGATAATGCCGCGCGTAAGCCAAAGCTTTGTCAAGAACCCAAAAGCACCTAACAAAGCGCTTAGTATTCTGCGTAACAGGTTCCGAAAAATCTGACCCTTGGGGTGAAACAGCTCCGATGATAGTAACAGATCCTTG
>CAZDOV010000010.1:0-11175 GCA_964507135.1 uncultured Eubacteriales bacterium
CTTTAGCTGGAAATATATTACAAATGCCGGGGCTTCCGAAAGTCCCAGCTGCAGAAAACATAGATGTAAACAAATTCGGAAAAATCTCAGGACTATTTTGAACATATTTTCATTCGATCTCTTTGTAAATTTCTAGTGTTTTGAAATCTGATTTTACGTAGTATCTGACATATTTTTCTGACAAATCTGAAATCGTTTCTAAAGCATCAGCTGAAAGGTCAAAAGAGAATAGTTTTTTAAAATCAGAATAAACTATATGCCGCAAAGCGGCAAGCATGCCTTTTGTTAATTTCTTTTCATCGATATTATTGTTATCGTGTTTTGTACATTTTTCGCACAAAATATTTGCATTACTTAGAGAAAAGTACATTGTTTCCGATTCATATACACCGCATTTTTCACAACATATTAAATTTGGCATATATCCACACAAGCTGCACGCGCGCATTTCAAAAATTGCTTTGATAAATTTTATTTCTTTTTTTTCAGATGAAATATAAAAAATGGAATTTAAAAGGAGTTTTAAAAAATCTCCAGAATGCTCTTTTTCTGGAGAAAGCGCTAAACATATTTCGCAAAAATATTGTGAAACGGTTAAAAAACTGATATCATTTTTTATATTCCAAAATAAATCTATGACTTCAATCTCGTCAACAGTATAACCAGATTTACCTGAGAAAAGCACAAAACTACAATAAGCAAACGCGCGAATCGTGAACACTTTGCTTTTTTTTAAGCTGTGTCCACGCCTTACGAATGCAGTAATTACACCATATTCTTCTGTTAATATGTTAATTAATTTATCTCCACTACAAAGGCTAACTTCCTTTATCACTATCCCTCTGACTACTACTTTCACAAATACCTCCGTTGCAACCATCAGGAGTCATAGTGCCAAACGAATTTTTGCACTTAAACTCGTTATACTCAAGGTAATCTTGTATCTTACCCGTTGAGGCAAATTTTTCCCATGCGCATTTTTCATTAATAGTTAAATCATTTGACATATTCGTTCCCTCACATTCTCAAATAGAGCCGCGAAGCATTTTATAATTGAATATATCTTAATTATACATCTTTACGCACGATAAAGATAGATATTTTCTATAAATTTGATGAAATCTTATAATACTGTCTCGAAATACTAGTTGTTTTCCAATACATACCCCATATCGCTGAGAAAATCACTATCATTTCTCCAATTCTCTTTAACTTTAACCCATAATTTTAAATTTATTTTACAGTTTAGCATCTTTTCAAGTTCAATGCGCGCGAGTATACCTATCTTTTTAATCATCTCACCATTATGGCCAATTATGATAGATTTATGACTTTTTCGTTCGCATTGGATCAAAGCGTTTATGTCAATTATATCTGGTTTCGTAGGATTTAAATTTTCTCTTTGGTGAAAATTTTCAACCCAAACTGCAACCCCGTGAGGCAATTCTTGATTAAGTAGGTATAGCATTTTTTCTCTAATAATTTCAGAAGCAATAACCCTCAAAGGCTGGTCAGTAATTTCATCTTCATCGTAAAAAAACACAGATGGTTTAGCCAACTTTTGCAGTTCATCAATAAGTTCTCGACGACCGTCGGATTTAACGGCAGAAATTGGCACAACGGCACGATAATCATACGATTCACTATAATATTTTATACAATTTGCTAAATCAGCTTTGTTTTTAAGTATATCTATCTTATTAACCGCCAAAACAACTGGCAAATGCATAATTTTAAATTTTTCTATTAGCTTTAAATTGTTATCGGAAATTTTTTTACGCGCTTCTACAACATGTACTATTAACTCCGTGCCTAAAAAAGAATTGGTAATTTCACTCAACATAAAATCACCCAAACGAGTCTTAGGTTTTAACACCCCAGGAGTATCGGTAAATACAAGCTGCGTGCAATTTTCCGTGAATATTCCTATTATCTTATTTCGGGTAGTTTGTGGTTTTGGCGACACTATAGATATCTTCTCCCCCACAATCATATTCAGAACAGAAGATTTTCCCACATTTGGCTCGCCGACTATTGTAGCAAATAGTGATTTTTTAGATTTATCGTCCATAAAAGCACCTTACCGTACACAAGATGATCAGATTTTTAAATTTTTAATAAACTTAATTCCATACTTAAGCTGATTTTTTATTTCAACCGGTCCAAAGCGAATATAAACACCACTCACAAAAATCGATAGAATAAAAAGCATCAAAACAATCTTGTGAGAATAAAAAAATAGCCACATTTTGATATAAGATGAAATATCGCAAAACAGCAACAAACCAATCACCACGGCGACAATAGATGAAATCATAACCGCTCCTGCAGCTATATCCTTTGCCATCTTAGCCGTCGCATTATACTCTTTAGCGCAAATATCAATTATACCCTCAAGTGATGTATTGACCATTTCAAGCGCCATTACAGATCCAATGGTCAAAAATAATATTGCATATTTTTCTACGTTAAACTCAAAGAAAAGCGACAATAACAAAACATAAAACGCCACTACCGTATGAGAACGCATATTTCTTTCATTTTTGAGAGTGTATATCATCCCACCGGCAGCGCATTTAAAGCTCTTTAACATTTCCTTGATCAATCTAGTAATTATTTCCCGTCATGAACATACGAAACAGCGCTGGAAAAGCCAAGCGAATCGAGAACCTGGTCCTCTTTCTCCCTCATACATCTCTTTTCCAATCCGCCTTTTTCGTGATCATATCCTAGAAGGTGTAGCATACCGTGTGCCACTAGATATGCGACCTCTCTTCTGAATGAATGCCCATAAACTTCGCTTTGCTCAAGTACTTTTTCCATAGAAATAACTATATCACCTAAAACTTTTGCGCCCGTATCTGGATCAAGTTCATAATCGCCGTCTTTTGTCATCGGAAACGACAAAACATCAGTTGGAACATCCTTGTTTCTATACTGTTTATTTAGGCCCTGTATGTAAGAATTATCAACCATGGTTACGCTGACTTCAACAGAACCTTGAAATTTTTCCATCTTAAGGACCGAATTACAACATCTCCTGATAAGCATACGAATCCCTGTTGGAATCTTAACCTCTTTCTGCCGGTCTACGATTATCACTCTGGTTTTATCAACAACCATCAATTTCATCCTTCCTAAAAAATCACAAGTAATTTGATTATTCAATAAAATATTTCTTTGTTACCCAACCACGCAACCAAGTTAAAGAGGTAATACCACAGATATTCAAGTGTATTATCTTAACAAACGTCACTAAACTGTACTGATTCGTATCAATCACACCGAAACCAATAAGACGTTACGGCAACTCCACAAGTCACAATAATACATTGCTCCTTAAGTATAATAGAATACTACTAAAATATTTTACATACATTTTATTGTAGAATGTTTTGGTTTGTATGTCAAACAATTTTATTTACAAATAATTTCAAAAATAAATCAATAATTTATGCAAAATTACTCTTAAGCCCTCAATTGTTACGTGTATCGACGGTTATTTTTTCTTTTTTTGCTATATTTTCTACCAAATCATAATGGCATTCTTGATAATATTCTCCCGTTTCAATCATCATCTCCCCTGTCCCCCACTCCTTGCTTCTTATTTGTACCTCATCTCCAAATTCCTGTAATTCTTTCTTTTCAATCCTTTCCATCGCTATATTTTTAGATTCAGCTTCACTTAAAGTAATATTTTTAATATTTTGTTCATAAGCGCTTTCTTTGTAGATTACAATCGGCAAATAAGCTCCGAATATTTTGAATTTTTTATCAGTGATTTCAAATCTATAATTTTTTTCGCAATCGTTTTCTCCGTAACAATTTTTATTACGAAAATTTTTAAAATTAAGTGGAATTTCCAGATTAAAAATCTTCAGTCTGTACTTATTAAAGCAATTTCCGGAGTCTGATGAACTTTCAAAATTTGTTTTTACTCTTTCAGATAAAATTCTGTGAGTTCTGGCATAAATTTTGCCATCAGCGCAAAGAAACTCATTCCCCCCATCCAACTTTTCAGCTATTCCGCTTATCAAAAGTTGTCCTTTTACTACAACATCTCCGCTATTTACCACGGGTGTCCCGCTATACGTTTCCATTCTTTCGATTTGGCCGTCGAACTCAGCTATTACATTTGATGGCTCATTTTCAGAAACAATTTGTTCCGGTGGCAATGTTTTTTCTTTTATTAGTATTTCCGCACAACTTCCGTTTAAATTTATCGACATCCATGCCACTGAATCAAGCTTCTGCATTGCTTGCTGTTTAGCCATAGGTATATTTATGCTGGATTTCAAAGAACCTGAAGAGATCCCAATATCTCGCATAACCGATTCCACCTCTTCGTGATTTAAACTGCTGCAACCTTTGACGTCCACTTTCCATACGTAAAGTGGCATGATACACATTACAGCCACAAATAGCAACAATCCAGCAATTATACCTTTTCGGTTACGATATTTATGAATAAAAAACGGAAGACCGCTTTTGCTGATTATTTTGAGCTTTGAATTTGATTTTCGCGCATTATATCTCAGCTTTTTGTAATCCCTTATTTTTGAGCTTGCAAGAAGATCTCCGTTTATTTTTCGGACATTCCATAAATTGAATTTATTTTTCACGGAAAGATTCAAAAATTTTTCAGGGCACCCACCCGTTACCTTAAAAGAAACATATCCCTGCAAATTTCTTATAAGCTCCAGAATCAAGTGCATCACCAATTTTAACTATAAAAATTTTAATTTATGTTGAGAATTCCACAGAACATATAACTCCAGAAATAATCAACGAATCTGAATTCAAGCATTGGATTTCAATATTTCTCCCAAAAACTGATATGTCCATTTTTGGGGTCTTTACTTTAACTACGTTTTCATCATATTCATCAATTTGTTTGCAACCCTCTATAACCATTTCTCTATTGCTTTTCATTTCTATGTGTACTGAATTTACGATACTAGTTTTGAGATAACGGTCTACTTTGCTTACTTCAGAGGAAAAATTTTGCCCAAATTTATTTTTAAATTTAAAATTCAAGATCTTCTCCTTCTCATAAAATCAAGTAACATAATTATATGTTTAAAAATAAATAAAAATGTTCGCAGCATATATTTGTGAGTAATCATATTAAAAAGGAGTAAGTCAGTGAAAAATTTAACGAGAACAGTCACAATGAAATATCGTTCACCGAAAACCAAACGAGCAAATTTGAAACGAATATTTTTTGCCATGGCACTTGGATTTTTAGCAATTACGGTAATAGTTCATCCCGAATTTGCTTCGGATGGGATCAAAAACGGAATCAACTGTTCAATGAACATATTGATTCCGTCAATGTTTTTTCTTGTGTTTGTATCAGTAGCGATCACTCAGTGTGGCGTATCTGAAAAAACTAAAAAATACTTAGAAAAAACGACTAAGTTTTTGTTTTATCTCCCCGGATCTACTGCGCCAATAATTTTTTTAAGTCTGTTTGGAGGATACCCCATTGGTGCAGTAGGTACCGCAAAACTTTACGATAAAAATGAAATAACAGAAGAACAACTCAACCGAATGATGCTTTTTTGTGTGAATTCCGGTCCTGCATTCATAATAAGTGCACTCGGCAAAACGCTCTTAGGCAGCGTAAGAATCGGCTCTTGGTTATTCCTTATACAAATCATTTCGTCGATTTTGATCGGAATCACGAGCGGAATTATTGCAAGAATCAAAAAAATTAAGTTTTATTCCAAAATTGAAGTACTCCAAGAAATTGACTTTAATTTCGGTACCGTATTTGTAGATTCTTGCAAAAGAGCCTGCCTGGTTTTAGCGAACATCTGCGCTCCGGTTATACTGTTCTTCGGAATTACATCTATACTTGAAAATTCAGGATTCGTAAATTACTTTCCAATGATTTTAAAAAATTTTGGAATTTCTTCGCAGATATCAAAGATATTATTCATCTCTTTGACAGAAATGACTCAAGGGTGCATAGTCGCGGCAAATTCAAGCGCACCGCTTTGGATGTTTTCGTGGATTTTGGGATTCGGTGGGCTTTGCGCCCACACTCAAGTTTTGGCTTCATTAAAAGGTCGCCCGTTTAACTATTCAAAATTCGCCGCGTTTCGCATAATTAACGGCATCATTACGGCGTTAATTACCGTGCACATAATTCAGGTGGCTTTGACTATATACTAATTCGTTAACTATGGTTTGCTAATCTACGGAATTCACGTAATCTAGCTTTTTTAGTTGGCAGTTGAACCGCCTTTCGAAAGTGGGAAATATCTATACAACGCTTGTATAAAAGCATCTTCTGCAGCGTTTCTGGGTTCTTTACCACCATGATGATCTGTTACGTAAACTTTGATATTTCCGCCAGTCTTATTAAATTGCGCAGCGTCATTTATAGCGTGCAGCAATATGTTAGCAGCTCTTTCGCCAACTTTTTTGGCTTTTTTGGGGTCCGCAACCGAACAAAAAATTCCTAAAGATATCGGAGCTGTTATAAATCTTTTTATACCATTACTAAGTCCGAGCACGAAGGAGTTGTAGTACGCACTGTATAGCTCTTTTTCCCAATTTTTTTTATCGCTATTTTTATCATCAATACACGGCCCCACTGCTTGAATCACGTGAGTTGCGCAGGGTGATTTTACTTTTATACCAAATGAATCATGAATAATGCACTCGCCAGGTTGAATTCTAGAACCTTGTTTAACCGGGAAATCATTACGGATTTGTGCTTTAACCGCGTCTATAGTGAATCCATCAGGCGAACCCATTGCGTCGAAAATTGCTCCATCGACGCCACTTCCACCCTGAGCATCATTGTTCGCTGCATCTATAATTGCTATTTGATCACTTTCGCCGCTTAGCTTTTTCAGTAAGTTTTGGTCTGTTATACCGGTATATGATTTATCTTTTCCAGTTTTTATCACTTGTAGCGATAGCGGTCGTGACGGAGCTCTGCGCCCCCAAGATTGCACTTTATAATCATCAATAATACCAGCCATACAAACTCGCTTATGTTCAAATTGAGTAGTAGCGCTATCAGAGTTCACTGTAGATTGCTCAAAAACAGATTTTTCTGTAAATGTAAACATTACGCCATTTTGTTCTATGTTATCCTTGATGTTTTCCCACGTTCTTTTATACACACTACTATCATTATACTCATACCAATTACCGTCGGCCTCGCGTTTGTACGTGTAATAATGTCCATGCTCCTTGCTGTCGCCGAAATGTACACTTACGGCACTCAAGACGTATTTTTTGCCACGATAATCCCACTCAAATCCGTTGCTGCTTTCGCTATCAAGCTTTATTCTAACAGTCGATTTCCCACTAGTGAGAGTTCTATTCAAAAAGAATGCTATTTGGCCATCGACTGGCGTTATGTCGCCGTCGGGATCATTTTTCGTAAGCGTTGAAAGAACATCTTCTTTACCCAATGGTTTGATTTTTTTCTCATAACATTCATCGAATAATTCCTTAGCCTCATTATAAATGAGGTTATGCAATTTCGTGTTCACATTATCATCTGAAATCTGCTCTAAATCTGATATTGTTATACCTCCAAATTTCAGATTTTTGTCTTTATTTAATTTATTTAAAACTCCAAAAATAGAATTCAATTCGCAATCCAAATCCGTTTCAGAAAGCTTTTGGCGTTCGCTAAAAGCTTTCGCGGCATATATTTTTATCTGCTGGGCGATTTTATCCCGGGCTTTTTGACTCTCCTCGTCGAACGAAAATGGTAATTGTGTTCGTTTAAGTTGTAAATAAAACGTGCTAAGCATATATTTTTGGAATAGGTTTTTTGTTTGCAGGGTAGCAATATGTCCTACAAGTTTCCGCATAAACATTGAGTTTGCTTTGCTGCTTAAATCTTGCAAAAAATTGTCTTCGGAGGCCAATGAAATTTCCAACGCAGCATCGGTGTAACCATAGTGATTCGTATAGGCTTGTTGATAATTATCAATAAAATTTTTAGTATTTAAACTTATACGCTCACGCAATTTATCAAGTTGTAACCGTCCGGGGAAAGTAAACTTAAAGATAGCATCCCATTCCGTAGATTCGTTAGGCAATTTTAGCGCATTACAACATATACAATGGTTACCCGTCATAACATGTTCGTCGTCCTTGATAAGGAACTGTTGATATAAGTCTTTAACATCTCTTAAATACTTTATATAACATTCACTAATGTCCTGTTGTCCTCCAGGATATCCTGTTAGAACAGTTGAAACATATTCTTTCATATTGTTTTCATCAACATATTTAAAAGTTCCCATTAATTCAAATATTGTTTTAAATTTGTTGATTTTGTCCCACAGCATATTTTTGAAGTTTTCGAGTTTTTTGAGTTCTTCGGGTTCTTTGAGTTTTTTGTCTCCTGGGAGTCCGTTTCTTTCTTTGAAAATTGTTTCAATGCCATATTGTTGCAAATCTTCTGACGAATTTATACTATCAACAAATTTTCTAAACGATTTAATACTATAAAGCTGCTGCAAAAGCGCATTGCTAAAGCACGTTTCACCTAAATAATTTTTCAATCCTGCATTAAATTGACCTGTTGGGAGGAGGGGAGAGTCGTTTGTGAGCTTAAATGAGTTAGAATTAGAATTTTCTGAATTACTACTTTTCGATAAATTCTTTACAACTAAAGCCAATGCACCTGCCGCAGCCGCAGAGGCGAAAACACCTAATAGCACTTTTTCCGTTTTTGAAAGCTTTGATTTTTGATTTTTCTTTTCGTTTTCCTTTTCGTTTTGATTGTTTGTAACTTTACGCGAGTACGTCGAGTTTATCGCTGACACGTTTTCTCGATTGGTTTTTTCTTCATTTTGAATCGCGCCAACCGAGAAAGTTCCTGAAAGCGTAAGGGCGCTCAAAAATGTTGATAAAAACTTTCGATTGGAATTTTTAATATCTACCCCACCACATACTTGTTCCAGCTCTTCATCTAACTCGATTTTGCTATTTTCTAACTTTTTTGCTAATAAGCTCAGATCATCAAAAAAAATTCGAAGTTCTTCTTTTGTGTAGCCATCTTGGATCTTAGTGCAAAAATCGTAATATTCGTCAAGCGTATTTTGTACAAGAAGCTTTTTTAGAAGCTCTGGGCTTTTCGCTAGTTTTTGAAACATTTCAAGTATATTTGGATTCAAATTATTAAACAGTTCCATGATTTCGTCACTCCTTCGCAAATTAAACACTGTGGTAACATTAATATTACCACAGTTTCTTTTAAATTACAATGAACAAATTTCAACACATTTAAGCTCAGTCCTACCTTCGTTAAAGTAAAAACGTATAAAGTAACTATCAAAAATGTATTTATCTGTCGGAATCGAGCTAATATTATTAATATTAATCGCAAGGTTTGAAAAAACCGTTTTATAGTAGTTTGGGCAACTGTAATTTATAGATGAAAATGGCTCTCCCATTACTTTTCTTCGTTCGATTGCTGTACTCTGAGCGCCAATTCCCATAAAATCTTGTTTTGTTCCGAGAACAATCTTTTCACAAGCATATTCTCCTGTTTCTTCATTAACTTTGAAGACTATTGAAACATCGAGGCCGAGGTAAGTGATAATCATTCGATCATCTTTTTCAGTAATATAGCTTGGGTCGCCGAACTCTTCTTTAACTTTATCCGGTGCAGTTCCAAGATAAGCTATAAAATCAATTCCATCCGAGCGGAAAGTTCCGGTAAATGTTTGTGATCCGAGCTTATCATACGACGTGCCTTCGCCTTGTTTTTTGCCATTTGAGAACATGCCTTCATAAATCACTACCGAAGTGTTTACGTCATATAATTTACCTGCTCCGTTATAAACTCCGGATTTAAATTCGCCAGAATATTTTATTGCGTTCATATCCAAATCGTATAAAGTGCCCTGACCCTCAAAAAGCCCGTTTATGAAATCACCTTCATAGAGTATCACGCCATTCTCGTACATTTTTCCTTTTCCGCTATAAGTATCATTCTGGAACGCTCCGCAGTACAAAATAGTTGTCCCATCTGATTCAAATTCTATACCATTACCAGAACGCGTACCATTTTCAAAGCTTCCCTGATACGTTTTCAAGTTTGTTTCCGGATTATATTCCACACCATATCCGTTTTTCATTCCTGAAGAAAAATCACCCATGTAAATAACTTTTCCAATATCGTTGAATAGCTTGCCGTCTCCTTCATAAAGGTTGTTAGAAAAATTCCCACTGTATATCATTACGCCGTCCGAATTGTATTTTTCTCCTTCCCCACTGTATTTTCCGCTATCAAAATTTCCTTTATAAAGTAATTTACCATCAGCAGTGTACTGTATACCATACCCCTGAGGATGGCCCTTGGAAAGTGATCCGTTGTAAACAAGTACTCCAACTGTGTCATAAACTTTTGCTTTGCCTTCAAATTTAGTATATTTTTCTGAATTGAGGCAAATTTGCGCGGTCCAAAGTCTTCCTTCCGCCCACGGATAAACCGTGCTTATCATCAGATAACCAACGACACCTACTACCACAGTTGCTATTAATACAAAACGCTTCGAAAAGTAAAGGCCAAATAAACGCCAATAATCATCTTTACAATCAGGTTTTTTAAGCAATTTTTGCGTAAACTTTTGAATAGCTTGCTGAACTCTCTGAGTTGCCTGATTACCTATGTTTTGTACCTGCACCATAAAACTCGTTACAGCTGAGAGTTGCGACTCCATAGTCGTCGTAACTCTCTTAAACAAATCGTTTATAATGGACATCAATATTCACCTGTTTTTTTAAAATTTTAAATTATAAATCCAGTAAATCTTTCTTTAAGTTTCTCGCTATCAGTGCCTTTTTGGTTCAATTCCTTCTCTTCTTTATCACACTTCATCAAGTAATAAACAGCGACCTTGTCATTTTCATTTATGCGAATTACATCAGCAAATAATTTGCGCGATTCACCGAACTGACCTGACAAATACATATTTACAGCATTTTCAAACATTTCTTGCGTACTAACGTAAAGGTCCTTTTTATACTTGTTCCTTCCGTCAATTATTTCATATATGTCCGCTGCACCATCACCCGTGATTTTGCCCACTTTTCCAATAAATCTATAAGTATATGGCGCATATGAATCGAGTTCATCTATGATAGATTTCGTTGCGACTTCGTGGATGCCAATTGAATTTAGTTTCG
>CAZDOV010000011.1:0-10953 GCA_964507135.1 uncultured Eubacteriales bacterium
AAAAAATTTTTTATCGATAATAAGAAGGTTCGAAAATCGTTTGAAAGAGTATTTGTAGAATGTTTAAAAAAATTCAATTACAAACAAATATTATCGGCTTTAGAAGTTATAATATTTGGCTTGGATAGATTTCTTCCTGGAGGATGGGGTAGTAGCGGCTATTTTTGCCGCAATGTATTAACAGAAAATTTAGGGTGTGTAGCGGTTAGTGCATATTAATAAGGAGAATAAATATTATGAAAAATTCATTTAAAAAAATTTTATTGTCAGCTTTTATAATAGGAGTATCTATTTTTTCTTCAAATAATGTATTTGCAGAAAATTATAAAGTGAATATTGCTGTTTTAGGAAATTTACAAAAAGGAAAGACTCAAATTATAAGGTGTATGATGGGACTACCATTTCAAGAAAAATCCATTAGATCAAATTGGTCTCACGGCGCTTATGGTATGCAAAAAACATATCTCATTGATGGAGATGTATTCGAATGTAGTTATTATGATGCGCCGGGGTACCTTAAAAAAGAATGTGCTGATATTGATGGTCAAATAAATAGTGTTGCTATAGAAAATGCGAATATTGCGTTAATTGTTGTTGATCCAAAACAAAATGTTGCGGAATCGCATAGTGGCGCCGCGAGCAGCATTGATGAGGCTTTGTTACGACACGCGGCAAACGTACGAAAGGTAAATCCTAAATGTAAAGTTATTGTTGTTATAAATAAAATTGATCTAGTAAAAAGCCAAGAAGAATTAAGTGAATATAAAGAGATGTTGAAAGGTGCGAGATTACTTTATCGTGGGTTAGAAACCGATGGCGTGTTCGCTTCTGCGAAGGATGGTACAGGTATTCGAGAGCTTGAGGGAAAAATAACCAACTTACTAAAATTAAATAAAGCTAGTTTTGAAAGATTTGATAACAGCTTCATAATTTGTAAAAATGATGGAAAGCAACAACGAATGGATAGGAGTGTTCGAGGAATAGGTGATAATTGGTATTGTAGTGAAGGTTGCCTTGCCCAGGCCGAGGGCGAGTTTTGTGCGTGTAGAGGATGTGAAAACAGGAAATTGCTTTTGGAGGTAAAAGGGAATTGTGTTAAGGCTCGTTATGCAGATTCTAGTGGAAAAAGGAGGTTGTACTGCTGTGAAGAACATTATATACTTGCCGAGGGTCAGTGTTGCTCTCATAAAGGATGTAATGAAAGATTTATAGTGAAAGATGGCAGACATGTTACTAGCCCTGGAACTGGCAAAAAATATTGTTGTGAACAGCACCTAAAAGCGAGTGAGGATGGATGTACTATTTTGTGATTTTATGTAAAATATTAAGTTTTGGAAAGGGTAAATGTAGTGAGGTTTTTAAAAAAATTTTTAATTAGCGGAATTGCTTTTGCAAGTATGCTTTTGTTTTCAGAAAATATATTTGCTGAAAATTATATTATGAAAATTGCTTTTGTAGGTGATACTGGATTAACGAATGACATTGTGGGAAAAATATTTGATAAGAAAGTGGAGATTGCTGATGAAAGCAGTGCTTTCGCGGATGTTTATGGACTTAGGACTCTCCCCCCTACGGCAGATGATGATATGGTGTGGTATAAATTTAAAAGTTCGCCAATTTCAAATCTTGAAGAAGCGGTGTCTCCAGCGTGTGATATGATTTTTATGGTTATTGATTTTTCGCTTGAAAAAGATAGCTCAAATGATATGATCACTAGAAGTGTACGTGATATTAGGCGTTTATCTGATGGGAAAAAAATTGTTTTAATAGTTCTTAATGCTGACCGTTTGGCAAAATGCGTTACAGAGGATCTTAAAGCAGCGCGAGATCTCTATCGCGAAAATAATTTTGATTGTATTTTGTCTTTGTCGGTTCAAGATAACGCGGTTTTTAAAGTCAGTTTTTTTGAAGCTACAGATAAAGTAGTTGACTGGAGAAAACTCCCGACCTTAAAAGATTACAACATTCTTTACAAGTTAGACCCAGCAGGAACAATTGTATCAAAATTCTTTGGTGATATGATAGGTATGAGAGAGTTTAAAAGGGATTTAAAGTCGATAATTTTGCGAGTAGTGCAAGATAAGCGTGATAAGGAGCGTGGAAAAACGAATTGTATTAATCCTTCATATCATATGTTGTTGATGGGGAATCCTGGCACGGGAAAAACCACAATAGCTCGAAGAATGGCAGATGTTTTTTATGATGCTGGCATAATATCTGAAAATAAATTTTTACCAGTTGAAAGAAAAAGTTTAGTAGGTCCGTGGATAGGTAGTACAGAACAAATTGTTGAAAAAGTATTAAAAGAAGCCGAAGGCGGAGTGCTTTTTATCGATGAAGCATATAGTTTAGCTGGCGCAGACGAAAGAGATTATGGCAAACATGTAATAGAAGGAATGCTAACTTCTATGACAGAAAACAGATGTATTGTTATTGCAGCTGGATATCCGAACAAAATGCAAAAGTTTTTAAAGGCAAATCCGGGCTTAAGTCGTAGATTTACATATCGTATTGATATACCAGATTACAGCGAACAAGATTTATTCACTATTTTTAAGAGTTTGATTAGCAGAAGTGGTTTTAAAATACAGCCTGCTGAAGAACAACGTATACAAAATTTGTTTATAGCTTATTTCTTAGAACAAAAGGCAAAATTAAAAGAAAATTTTGGAAATGCGGGAAGTGTAGAGTCTTTCTTTGGATATGTGTTGAATGAGAGAGCTGTGCGATTGAGTCTCCATCCAGGTATATTAGAAGATTTTATAACTTTAGAGGATGTATGGAATGTTATAATCGCAAATGGTAGAGATTAAATTGAACCTAAGAACGAAACGGCGATTACAATATTTTCAGAAAGAATTCTAAAACGTTTAATAAAGGCTATAACGTGCTCGTTTTGAGAGCCAATGAAAAAAACTCTGTAAAATGAAAGACAACAAGGTCTTCTGTGGTAAAATATAAGAAATCATAGGAGGCCTTAAATTATGGCATGAAAACTGGGGCGCAATATCCCCGATTTTCAAATTTTCCAAGGAAGTATGGACTGCATTTTATACCACAAACGCCACCAAATCTCTCAATTCCTGCTATCGCCGGCTAAACAAACAACTCAGCGTATTCCCTAGTTTGCAGGCATTGATAAAAGCGCTATACCTCGGGACTTTTGAAGTTTCAAAAAAGTGGACAATGCCAATCCGAAATTGGGGAAAAATTCGCAGCGAATTAGAGATTATGTATTTTGGTAGAATGCCGGTATAGCGCAAAAAAGCTTAAAATATCGGAAAACGTGCGCCCAAATTTCTTTGGGCGATACCTTGACATATAAATTTATCTTTGCTATAAGGCAAGCAGAGGCATAACAACAAAAATTGTTGTCACGCCGATTCAATTATCGTAGAAGATCTGTATTTACAGAAAATTTTTCACACGCTCATTTTTACGTTTTATATAATCATATGGCGCAAAAATTTTTGAAATGAAGACACTTGATAATTATAACTTCCGAAGGCCAAGCATGGTCGTGTCGTCTGAGGGTTTATCGCTTTCTGAAAAGTTGCGCGCGCTTTTCTGGATTTCTATTAACAGATCTTTAATTGGTAAATTTTTCATATTGTTATTATTTACTAGCCGTTTCAATCTTTCGCCGGAAAATAGCTCGTTTTTTGAATTTGTGGTTTCGGTAATTCCGTCAGTATAAAGCACAATCGCATCGTTTTTTTGAAGTAGCATTGCAGAGGTATGATATTTAGCCCTTTCATTTGCCCCAAGTGCACAACAGTGTGGAGTGATGACAAAATCAAATTTTTGTTTGGAAGAGCGGTAAACTAGGGGAGGCGTGTGACCGGCGTTTACAAATTCCATATTACCGCTTTTAATATCGATAATTGCAGCAAACACAGTGACGAACATTCTTGTCTCATTATTTTCGCATAAAGTTTTGTTCACAAATTCCAATGTTGTTACCAGCGAATTTCGAATTTGAAGATGTGTTTTTATCAAGTTTTTGGTTTCTGCCATGAATAAAGCTGCGGGTACACCTTTGTCCGACGCATCCGCAATTACAACTGCTAAGCGGTCGCGGTCTAAGAAGAAAAAATCGTAAAAATCGCCACCAACTTTTCCTGCAGGTGAGGTCAACGCGTATATTTCTAAGTCGTTTTTTGCGGTATGTTCAGGAAAGAACTGAGGCATCATACTTTTTTGGATTTTTTTGGCCATATCGAGTTCAGCTTCTATTTTTTTGATTTTTTCATCATTTGAATTTAATTCCAAAACGAGCATGTCGGCTAACTTTGCGCATAATGCATAAATTACAATGCTGAAAACAGCAGCGAGTATTAAAAATTGAAATACTATCGTTGAAGTGTCAGAATTAACTGCACTTTTTAAGTTTTCGATATATTGAATTACGCTCTCTTTTATAAACTCAGTTTTATTTGAAGAAAAATCAAATTTTTTTGCAACAAAAATGTATAGCGGAAGCGAGTTCACACGGCAATAGGCTGAGATATAATTTTTATTATCTATGATAAAATCAGAAATGCCAATTTCTTTTTTCAATGAATTAATAATAATTTTTTTATAAAGCTCAGATGGGTCTATGCTTTCATCAGACAATATTTCTGAGTTTTTTTCTGCGCTAATCATAACTTCTCCAGCACTGTCTGTTATAAATACTATGTTCTTATAGTTGTTGATGGGATTTAATATGTAATTTTTAAAATTTTTGGCAGAAACATCGATCGCTACTGCGCCAAGAATATTTCCATTTGTATCTCGATACGCCTTTGCACATGTGAGGTATGCGGTATTAGTACGAGCGTTGTGGTTTTCATTCCATGTCGAATTATCAGATGTGATGGCGCTTTGATACCATTGCTTGGAACGAACATCGCATATATCGCAAGTATCGCCAGCGCAATATTGGTACACAGTGCCGCTTTTTGTAGCAACTTCGATTTTCAATACGTTAGGGTTATTTTCGATGATTTTCTTTGCGCTAGACAAAATGTTGCTTATGAAATTTAACTCTTGATTTAATTGTTCCGGAGCAGTTGTGTCTAGCATTACGACATTTCCGGAAGATACTTCAGTCTTTTCAGTTTGGCTTAGTTTTTGCCACTTTTTCGAAGTAGTATGATAAACGTTTTCGTCATTATAATTTTTATCGTTATAAATAACGCAAATTTCAGGTGAGGAATTTTCGGAGTCTATAATATATTTTACCGATCCGGCACTTGAAAGCGCATCGGAAGACTGCGAAGACGAGTTTTGAACGTAAGCACTTTCTAAATTTGAAGAAAGCTCTAAAATTTGTTCAGGAATCTGACTTAAAAACTGCTCAGATGCCGTAGCTGCTGAATTGGCAAATTCCGCCAGATGTTCCTTTGACTGTTGTTTTGAAACTTGCAAAGATTTCGAGGAAGCTTCAGAACCAATCTTATCCGCTTGGTCTTGTGCGATATATGAACTTTTATATATTCCCGAAAGAGCTAGAATGGCCATAAATATTTGAGATAATACCGCAACAGAAAATATAGCAATAAATACTTTTTTCACATTGCTTATAGAAGAAAAATATTTATTTAGCATATAAAAACGCACCTCCTAAATTACAGAGAGGATTATATCACTTTATTTATTAAAGGTGCAACTATTTTTATGGTAGCCGCGGCATTTTTTGTGGCATGAACTCAAAAACGCAAATAAAATATCCACCAGGATAACTGGTGAATATGTATCAATTATTGACCCCTGAACGAACGAACTGAGGCGCATACAGCATCAATGGTTTTATGAAGGCTTTCAGAATTTCGCTCAAATTTAATAACGTTATCTTCATTAATACCAATTTTTCGAGCTTCCCCAAAAGCATCAATTTCAGCTCCGCAAAAAAGGAATTCCCATCCAAGTTTAGTTTTTTCTTCAATCATTTGTTTTACGGTGTCTTTATCAAATTCTCTGCTGGCGTTTTCGTATCCGTCAGTAATTATAACAAACATTACCTTGTGGTCTTTAGAAGTTTCGCAGGTTGAAATATTGCTAATGGTTTGCCCAACAGCGTCTAAAAGAGCGGTGCATCCTGATGGTTGATAGTCGTTGCTTGATATTGGATTTACATCTTGAATATTTACTCTATTATGCGTGGTTTGGCTTTCGTCGTTGAACATCACGGTGGTAACATACGCGTCACCAGACAAATTTTTTTGTTTTTCGAGTAAAGAATTAAAGCTTCCAATGGTGTCACTTTGTAGACGACACATCGATCCGCTTTTATCGACAACGAATACAAGCTCCACAGGTTTCAATTCTTCTTCCTTTGTTTTTTCACATATTTCTGTTTCGACGCCAGTTTGCGCTTGTTGTGTGACTTCAATTGATTCGTGTGGATTTGCTTCAGAAGAGGGCTCTATAGCGCTCACTGCACAAGCAAAAGTTAATGCTGCCATCGTAGAAGATAGCATGAACTTGCTGAGAGATTTGTTAAATTTTTTCATGTTGATAGTTCCTTTCAAAAGTAATATTTAATGTTTCTTCGAATATTAATTTATCACATTTTTAGATAAATGTCAACGCCAAAAATAAATAAGTCACATTGTTGTTTAAGCAATTCGCCATAAAATGAAATCAAGGTAACAAAAAATCTGTAGTGAATTTGGCATAATTTGCATTGACAGTTTTCTCAAAAAAATATATTATGATAAATATAACTTGAAAGATAGGTGATATACGATGATTTTTTTTAAAATTGAACAAGATTTAGAAGAGTGCAATAGTGTAGAAGGCTATGAGGGAGATTTTGTTACGGTCTTAAGTTTTGACGAAATGGACGAGCTGATTGAGAAAAATAAAATCGATGAAAAGCTAGTTCCTCATTATCGGAACGCACAATGCTGCAAAGCAACTGTGCATAAAAATTCGCTTTCAGGAGTAATTTCTGTTCTTAGCAAAGATAAAAAATTCACGCGCCAATCCTTTGGGTTTATAATTTACCGGCATCAGATAATATTTATAGACGATCATAAAATTGTTCCGATGTGCATGAAAAAAATGCGCAGAAATAAATTCCACCATGGTATCAAAATCGGGAGGTTTCTCTACGATTTCTTTGAAACATTAATTGAAACAGATATGCGCTATATGGAAGAGATGAGCGATAGGCTTCTCAACATGGAATCAGCAGTTACAACAGGTCAAATTTCGAATTTTATTATCCCTATGGCAAAATTTCGGAAGGAAGTGCTCATGTTTTATCGTTATTATACGCAGCTGATTGACGTTGCCACTGAATTGCAGGAAAACGAAAACGGATATTTTAGTGAAGACGATGTTCAGCTTTTCAGTAGATTTGGCGTGCGTGCTGTGCAGCTACAGGATGAAACAAAATATTTGAGAGAATATTCCGCTCAAGTTCGTGACGCTTTTCGGAATCAAATGGAAGTCAGACGCGATAAAAAAATGAATATTTTAACGGTGGTTGACGCTATGTTTACTCCGGTTATGGTCATTGCAGGGTGGTATGGGATGAACTTTGTTAATATGCCTGAACTGCATTATACGTACGCATACCCGGTAGTTATTTGCATTAGTATTTTATCCGTGATATTGGTTGGATGGTACCTCAAAGGGAAAAAGTTCTGGTAGGAGATATAAGCTGTTTGCTAAGTTAATTTAAAAGCCACGCCAAGATGATATGTTCCTCCGTTATTCTAACTTTTGAAGTACGTATCATTGGACGTGGCTAAGATATTTCACAAAATTTATCGGTGTGTTATAAATTTGTCGTAGTCTTTGGGTATTGTTTTACCGTCTAACAAATAGTAATACAGCGCGGTCTCGTCGCTGCACCGGCACAACGAATTGGCGATGTTGGAGCGGAATCGTTTTTCGTCGGTTTCTAAAACCTTTTTAATTTTACTTCGACGCGTGGGGTCAGATAAAATATAATTAAAAGCCGAGGTGGCGCGCAGAGCGTAAAACAATTTAGCAGAATCCTCAATATTTTTGATAAAGTAATAGCCGGGAACGATGTTCATTCTATCAATGACGGTCGATGGGTTGGTTATGAAATGCGAATTCAGTTCTTTTTTAAGTTTATCACTAAAAATGGATGATGTATCGGGTTTCGGGAGTCGCTCGTTATAAGGAGTGATACCGCTATCTATGTTTTGATCGATATGCGAGTCTAGAATTTCTTCTATCTTATTAAAATCATAATCATGTGTAGCGCAGCTCTTAAGGAACTTGACTCTATTTTCAAGATATTTCAAGTTCTCACTAACATCTGTAAACCCGAATTTTAACGCAAAGAGAAAGTATTCCATAGAGATAAAAGAGCTATCTGACGTCTGAAACTGCGGTTTGCCTTTAAATGTCTCTTCCGTGTGTTCAAGCAACGGCAAAAACTCAGAGATATTTAGGCTAAAATCAAAGAGTTTAATATCAAGGGGCATGCGGCATAGTGCATCTAAAAGTTCTTTCACACGATTGGAACACAATGACCATCGATTGGGACTATAGTCGCTTGGGTCGCGAGTAATGTTACGTTCACAAACCTGCGCGACAGAACAGATATGGTCAATCAAGCAGTCGTTATGGTGAATGGCAGCAAGAGCACCGGGTTTAAGCTGAAATATCATATTCAGATAGCTGCGTTTGTCTTTAAATCTATTATTCGTATAAAGAGTATGGAATAACGCGATAGTGGCGAATGGTGTTTCAATTTTATATCCGTAGTCGGTAGGTTCCATGCTTAGTTGCTTCTTTGCGTCTGTAAACAGTAGCGGCGATTGTGTTGGCACCGTAGGGCTGCTGATAGGCGTAATTGCTGGTGCCGCAGAAGTTGTGGTTTTAGGGGTGTTAGTCGTACTAACAGGGCTGGGTTGCGGGGAATTTTGATTTTTTTGGAGCAAGAACCTGTCTATGGCGACACCTGCGAGCCCGCTGCCGCCTATGATCGATGACCAAAACAAAAGTTTTTTTATCCAGTTACTAGAACTGTTTTGTTCAGCAGCTTTAGAGTTTTTTAGGTCAGCGATTTTAGGGTTATCTTGAGTACCCCCCCTTTTTTTTGCTTGACAACAACCGGGAATTATCAAGAGTCCCGCCAAAGATGCTGAAAGAATTTTATTGGTTTTTTTAAAATTCATATGTTTCCACCTCATTGTTATGAATGATTTTGACCTTATAAAATAATTATACCATAATCATCTTCAAATGTCAATAAAATATCGAGATTTAAAAACCGCGTGTAATTAACGCGGTTAAAGCTGTGACCTAATTAATTTTATTTTGTTCCAAAAATCCTGTCGCCAGCGTCACCTAAACCGGGAACAATATAGCAATCATCGTTGAGCATGGCATCTTTGGCAGCGCAGTATATTTTGATATCAGGATGAGCTTTTGTGAGAGTTTCGATGCCTTGATCTGAGGCCAAAATGCACATAAATTTCAGTGATTTCGGGAATCTTTTTTTGACCATTGTTATCGCGTCAACCGCTGAGCCCCCGGTGGCGAGCATGGGGTCAAGGATGATCACGTCGCATTCGGGCATATTTTCCGGCAACTTGCAGTAATATTCAACCGGTTTATGCGTTTCAGGATCGCGATAAAGGCCTATATGACCGACTTTAGCGGTTGGCATAAGATTAATCGCGCCAGATACCATGCCAAGCCCTGCACGAAGAATAGGTATGAACACAACTCGGCGCTGCGCTAGAACTTTTGTTCGAGTAACTGTAAGCGGGGTTTCGACTTCCACTTCTTTGAGCGGCAAATCTCGCAAGGACTCATAACACATCAGTGCCGTCACTTCGCTGATAAGCTCCCTGAATTCTTTTGAACTTGTGTTTTTATTCCTGAGGAGACTGATCTTATCTTGAATTAACGGGTGATCCATTATCATCACATTTTTGTTCTGAGTCATTATTTTTCCTCCTGATTTTTTCAAGGTTCCCTTTAGCGCTCTATGCTATCAATCTGCTCAATTCTTCGCTGATGTCGGCCGCCTTCAAATTCTGTGTTTAAGAATGTTGAAATCGATTTTTTGATTTCTTCAAAACTCATGAATCTTGCGGCTAGACATAAAATATTTGCGTTGTTGTGCTTTCTTGCCATTGCTGAAAGCTCTGAATTCATGCAAAGTGCCGCTCTGACGCCTTTGACTTTATTTGCTGCTATCGAAACGCCAATACCGGATCCGCAAATCAAAATTCCTTTTGCGTTCTCAGTATTTTTGACTTTTCTTGCAACTTTTTCGGCAATAATCGGATAGTCACACGACTCTACGCTGTAGGTACCTTCATCTTCAAATTTTTCGCCCAATTCCGATAAATATTCTTTCACACGTTCTTTAAATTCGTAACCTGCATGGTCTGCTCCCAAAATTATCATTTTACCACCTCGCAATTCTGGGATAGTTTTTCGCGGCGAAGACGTTCAGCTTGCGGCACTCTGAGATAACGCAATTCAAAATCGTCTTTAGCGCAAAAAAACTCTGAACTATATTTTTTGCTTGCTAATTCAGCGATGCTACGAGCGCTCACGTAACGGCTACGTTCGGGCGTAAGAAAATATCTATCGGACTCTTTGCTTTTAACAATAGCATTGTAGCATATTTGCGCACCATCGCCAACAAATTCTATTTTTTCGTCAAATTTTTCGAGTTCTTTTTTTAAGCTTCCGGTGGTATTTGCCGTATCTTCAGTAATTCTTGAAATTTTATATTCGCATATTCTAAAAAGCGCTGTATAGACTTGATCTCTTCTGGCGTCAATTGCTGCACAAACAATAGGATTTTTGCCAAAAGTATTGTGTGCGAGTGCTTCTAAGGTTGAAATCCCTATGCAAGGTTTTTTGTTCACAACGGCCATCGCTTTGGCTATAGCTGCGCCTATCCTTCGTTCTGTGAAAGATCCGGGGCCTGCTGACACCGCATAAAGGTCTATGTCTTTT
>CAZDOV010000012.1:0-1452 GCA_964507135.1 uncultured Eubacteriales bacterium
AGGCATTCCATTTGTTGCCCCGCCAAGACCAACCACTGTATTTCTGAGCACTCTTTCGTTCATGTCCATACAACGTTTTACTAATATTTTGCGTGGGTCGATTTTCAAGGAGTTCCCCCAATGAATATGATTATCCAACATGGCACAAAGTAAATTATTAGCTGAAGTTATAGCGTGCATATCACCCGTGAAGTGAAGATTAATGTCTTCCATCGGCAATGCTTGAGAATACCCACCGCCGGTTGCTCCGCCTTTAATGCCAAAGACAGGCCCCAAAGAGGGTTCTCTAAGAGCAATTATCGCTTTTTTTCCGAGCATATTAATAGCCTGACCCAAGCCGATCGTAACAGTAGTTTTTCCTTCACCTGCAGGAGTAGGGTTCACCGCCGTAACAAGGATCAATTTGCCATCCTTGTTATTTTGATTTTTTTTAAAAGCAGATTCACAAATTTTTGCTTTGTATTTTCCGTAAAGCTCGTAGTCACTTGTATCTAATCCTAACTGCTGCGCTATTTCATCAATAGGTTTTAATTTAATTTTACCAGCTATTTCAATGTCAGAGATCATTTTTACTCCTTTTTATCTTCAAATTTATTTTCAAACAGAATCCTTCGATAATTTTTTCACTAAATTATATATATTTTTTAATGAGTCTGATTTATCAAAATTTTCGCAGTTGAATTTCATATAGTTTAATCTGTCAGGGTTCTTGAGAAGTGCTTCAATATTTTTCAAATTACTGCTCTTTTTATCAAGCTTTACAGCCATATTATTGCCAACCAAAAAGTTTGCATTTTCTTCCTCCTGGCCAGGTATTGCTCCGAAAAGCGCCATAGGGAGACCACAAGCGAGCGCTTCACTTACAGTCAATCCGCCTGGTTTTGTTATTATCAAGTCCGCCGCCGACATATATTTGCTAACTTCGCTTGTGAAATATATTATTTTAGTCGGTTTCGTCTGCAAGAATTCTTCCGAATTGTCGCCCACAAACTTTTTGATTATATTTAATCCATTTAAGTGTACGTTTGGTACGCTGAGTTTCGATATAAATTTTTTTTGCGAATTCAGATTTTGCCTTTCTGAATTTGAAATTTCCGTTAAGCTTTGCATTTTATTATAAAGCTTCTGATTTCTTCCGGTTATAAGAATAATTTGAAAATCGGTATCTGATTTTTGTAAGTCCCTGTAGATTTCTTCTACGTTTGCGTATCCATTACCGCCAGACATAATGAGCACCGTAGGGAGCTTAGGGGACAAACCGATTTCTTCAAGAATTTTAGCTTTGTCCTTTTTGCTAAAAAATTCTTTGTCTACCGGTATTCCAAAATTAAATATATCATTTTTATCTGCACCCATTTGTACCATTGGTTCAATCATGTCGCTGTTTGCTACCACGTAAGCGTCTACGCCAGGATTAATCCAAGTAAGGTGAGGAGCGTAATCTGTTATTAC